>JALHMO010000169.1 GCA_022844015.1 Reyranella sp.
CGCCGTCACCGCCTCAGCAGCAGCCCCTGCAGATGGTGTGGAACGGCGCGCCGGATCAGGTCGTCGTGGAAACGAGCTCCGGCGCCGCGCCGGCCGGCACGTCCGTGGCGTCGCTGGTCCGCACGGCGGCGCCCGTGGCGCCGGCGGGCGGCTTCTATGTCCAGACCGGCGCCTTCTCGACGGCGGAGAACGCCGAGCGCCAGCGCGATGCCGTGCGCAGCTACGGCACGACGGAAGTTTCCCAGGGCTCGGCCGGCGGGCGCGATGTCTTTCGCGTCCGCCTCGGGCCCTACACAACCCCCGATGCCGCCGGCATAGTGGCCGACCGGCTGAAGCGGTCAGGCTATGGTGATGCTCGTGTCGTGGCTAACTGATCGACTGCGCCCCGTGACGGGGCTGATTGCTGTGGCGGCGCTCGTCGCGCCATCGCTCGAGGTTCGCGCGCAGCAGGGCTCCCCGCCCGGCGCGCCGGTCGAGCTGGCGCAGCAACAGCAGAAGCCGCCGGCCAAGCCACGCCCGGGCAAGCCGGCCGGGCCGTCGGCGGCCAGCAGGGTCGAAGCCCTGCCGCCGTCGCAGATCGGCATCGGCACGCTCGCCAAGCAGGCCTTCATGGTCGACCCGCAGACCTCGACGGTGCTGCTGTTCAAGGATGCCGACAAGCCGATGCATCCGTCGTCGATGTCCAAGATGATGACGATCTACATCCTCTTCGAGGAGCTCGCGGCGGGCCGGCTGAAGCTCGACACGCGTTTCCGGGTGAGCGAGCGGGCGCGCGCCATGGGTGGCTCGCGCATGTTCGTCGAGCTCGGCAGCGAGGTCACGGTCGAGGACCTGATCAGGGGCATGATCGTGCTGTCGGGCAACGACGCCTGCGTGGTGGTCGCCGAAGGCCTGTCGGGCACCGAGGAAAGCTTTGCCGAGCGCATGACGAAAAAGGCGCGCGAGATCGGCATGACCGGAACGGTATTCAAGAACTCGTCGGGCTGGCCGGCGGAGGGACAATGGACGACGGCGCGCGACCTCGCCGTGCTGTCGTGGCGCACCATCGACGACTACCCACAGTATTATAAGTACTATGCCGAGACCAACTGGACCTACAACAACATCAAGCAGGACAATCGCAATCGCCTGCTCAAGACGACCGCCGGCACCGACGGGCTGAAGACCGGCCACACCGAGGAGGGCGGCTACGGCCAGGCGACCTCGGCGATCCGCGACGGGCGGCGGCTGATCCTGGTGGTGAACGGCATGGCGTCGATGGCCGAGCGCGCCCAGGAGACGTCGCGGCTCATGGAATGGGGCTTCCGCGAGTTCACCAACACGACCGTGTTCCGTGCCGGCGACACGGTCGCCGAGGCACCGGTGTGGCTCGGCAGCCAGGACACGGTTCCGCTGGTCGTGCCGCGCCTGATGCAGGTCACGGCGCCCATCGGGCAGTCGGTGTCGCCGCGCGTGGTGGCGAAATTCGACGGCCCGCTGCCGGCGCCGATCGCCAAGGGGACGAAGCTCGGCATCGCCGCGGTCACCTTGCCGGACGGCCGCGTCGTCGAGTATCCGCTCGAGGCCGGCGTCGACGTGCCGCGCAAGGGCGTGCTCGGCCGCGTGACGGCGATGATCAGCCACTACCTGTTCGGCTGGTGGTCGTGAGGGCAGCGCAACGAGGACGCTTCATCACACTGGAAGGCGGCGAGGGCACGGGAAAATCGACCCAGGTGGTGCGGCTCGGGGCGTGGCTCGGGGCACGCGGCGTCGGCGTCGTCACGACGCGCGAGCCGGGCGGCTCGCCCGGCGCCGAGATGATCCGCAAGCTGCTGGTCGAAGGCCCGGCGGAACGGTGGGACGGCATGACCGAGGCGCTCCTGCACTTCGCCGCGCGGCGCGACCACCTGCGCTCAACCGTGTGGCCGGCACTCGACCGGGGCACCTGGGTGGTCAGCGACCGCTTCGCCGATTCGACGCTCGCCTACCAGGGTCACGGGCACGGCGTCGACCGCACCGTCTTCGACCGTCTTTACGCCGTCGCAGTCGGTGACTTCCGGCCCGACCTCACGCTGGTCCTCGACCTGCCGATCGAGGTCGGGCTGGCGCGGGCGGCCCGGCGGCGCGGAACGGAAACGCGCTACGAGGGCCTGCCGAAGGATTTCCATGGCCGCGTGCGCGCCGGGTTTCTCGCGATCGCACGCGACGACCCGGCCCGCTGCGCCGTGATCGACGCCAGCGCCGACGTCGACGCCACGGCGGCCGCGATCGCGCGCGCGGTCGCCGGGCGGCTGGGGGTGTGAGGGTTTCCGCCATGATGCTTCACTCAGCCAGTCGCGTGCGACCAACCCAACCTCATCCTGAGGAGCCGCGCGTAGCGGGGCGTCTCGAAGGATGGGCCTCAACGACGGTGCCTGTTGCCCATCCTTCGAGACGCGCCCTTCGGTCGCTCCTCAGAGCGTGTGACTTTACTGAAAGTAGCCGATCCTCTCTTGTCATCCTGAGCGAAGCGAAGGATCTCATCGCCAGAAGTTCCAGAGTACTCTCGTGCCAAGCGGCGACGAGGTCCTTCGCTACGCTCAGGACGACAGAAAAGTTCGCGGTGGCGAACTCATTTGCGGCCAAAGAACGACGATCGAAAAAGTCTCAGGCTCTCAGGATGAGGTTGGTGGGTTACGCCCGCGGGGGAGTGGCCTGATGGCCCGCGCGCGGACGAGCGTCGACGCGGGCGAGCTCGAGAAGCTCGAATGGCCCTACGACTGGCCGCCGCCGTGGCGCACGGCGCGGCTGATCGGCCACGAGCCGGCGGAGGCGGCGCTGCTCGCCGCCCATCGCAGCGGGCGGCTGCACCATGCCTGGCTGCTGTGCGGGCCGCGCGGCATCGGCAAGGCGACGCTGGCCTGGCGCTTCGCCCGCTTCCTGCTGTGCGGGCAGGGCGGCGGCGGCCTGTTCGGCGGCGTGCCTGAAGGGCTCGACGTGGCGGCCGACGCGCCCGGCCGCTCGCTGGTCGATGCACGCTCGCATCCCGACCTGTTCCATCTCAGGCGCACCCTCGACGACAAAGGTACCCGCATCCGCTCGGAGATCGCCGTCGACGACGTGCGCGGCCTCGGCGCCTTCATGCACATGACGCCGGCGATGGGCCAGTGGCGCGTCGCCATCATCGATGCGGCCGACGAGATGAACCGCAACAGCGCCAACGCGGTGCTGAAGATTCTCGAGGAGCCGCCGCCCAACGCCGTGCTGCTGATCGTGGCGCACGCGCCGGGCCGGCTGCTGCCGACCATCCGCTCGCGCTGCCGCCGGCTGGTCCTGAAGCCGCTCGCCGACGAGGCGGTGGTCCGCCTGCTGGGCGAGCACGTGCCGCAGATGCCGGCCGACGAGCGCGCCGCGCTGGCGCGGTTGAGCGGCGGCAGCATCGGCCGCGCGCTCGAGCTCGCCAACGCCGGCAGCCTCGCGCTCTACCGCGAGATGGTCGGCGTGCTGGCGACGCTGCCCGAGCTCGACATGGTGCGCCTGCATGGCTTCGCCGAGCGCTTCGCGCGCCGCGGCGAGGAGGCCAATGCCGACTGGCGTTCGCTCGGCTACCTGCTCGACGCCTGGATCAAGGGCCTGGCGCGGGGCTGGGCGACAGGCAGCGACGTCGCGTCGCAATCGCCCGCCGTTTCGCCGGCCGAGGCCGGCCTGCAGGCGCGCCTGCTGGCCGCGGCGAGCCTTGATCGCTGGATGGAGGCATGGGACAAGGTCGCCCAATTGTTGTCCCGCGCCGACGCCGTCAATCTCGACCGCAAGCAGACGGTGCTCGGCAGCTTCCTGGAATTCCAATCGGCGATGCGTTGAGACGCTGATGACGGCGCTCCGGGAGGGGCGACAGTCCGGAGAAGAGTCATCATGTCGGGCCGCAGCACCTATTACATCACCACGCCGATCTACTACGTGAACGACGTGCCGCATATCGGGCACGCCTACACCACGCTCGCCTGCGACGTGCTCGCCCGCTTCATGCGGCTCGACGGGCGCGACGTCCATTTCCTGACCGGCACCGACGAGCACGGCCAGAAGATCGAGAAGGCGGCCGCCGCCGTTGGCCTGGCGCCGCAGGCCTTCGCCGACAAGGTGAGCGTGTCGTTCCGCGACCTCGTCACGAAGATGAACTACAGCCCGGACAATTTCATCCGCACCACCGAGAAGCGGCACTATGCGGCCTGCCAGGCGCTGTGGGAGAAGCTCGCGGCGGCGGGCGACATCTATCCCGGCAAGTATGCCGGCTGGTACTCGGTGCGCGACGAGACCTACTTCGTCGAGAGCGAGACCGAGGTCGGCACCGACGGCAAGCGGCGTGCCCTCGCGACCGGCGCCGAGGTCGAGTGGGTCGAGGAGCCGTCCTATTTCTTCAGGCTGTCGGCGTGGGCCGACCGGCTGCTCGCCTTCTACGAGCGCAACCCGCGCTTCATCGCGCCGGAGAGCCGGCGCAACGAGGTGATCAGCTTCGTGAAGGGCGGCCTGCAGGATCTCTCGGTGTCGCGCACCAGCTTCAGCTGGGGCGTGCCGGTGCCGGGCGATCCCAGACACATCATGTACGTCTGGCTCGATGCGCTCACCAACTACATCACCGAGTGCGGCTATCCCGACACCAATGCGCCGCTGTGGAAGTACTGGCCGGCCGACCTGCACATGGTGGGCAAGGACATCATCCGCTTCCACTGCGTGTTCTGGCCGGCCTTCCTGATGGCCGCCGGGGTAGCGCCGCCCGAGCGCGTGTTCGCGCACGGCTGGTGGACCAACGAGGGCCAGAAGATCTCCAAGTCGCTCGGCAACGTGATCGACCCGGTCGAGCTGGTCGACACCTACGGGCTCGACCCGGTGCGCTACTTCCTCTTGCGCGAGGTGCCGTTCGGCAACGACGGCGATTTCCAGAGGCGGGCGCTGATCGGCCGCCTGAACGGCGACCTCGCCAACGCCTACGGCAATCTCTGCCAGCGCGTGCTGTCGATCGTGGCGCGCAACTGCGCCGGCCAGGTGCCGGCCCGGGGCGCGCTGATCGAGGCCGACACGGCGCTGCTCGAGCGCGCCGGCAAGCTGCTCGACGTGGTGCGGGCCGAGCTCGCCGAGCAGGCGTTCCATCGGGCGCTGACGTCGATCTGGGAAGTGATCGCCGACGCCAACCGCTACGTCGACGCGCAGGCTCCGTGGGCGCTCGCCAAGACCGACCCGGCGCGGCGCGACACGGTGCTGTGGGTGCTGGCCGAGGCGATCCGGCGGGTCACCTTGCTGGTGCAGCCCTTCATGCCCGACGCGGCGGGCCGCATCCTCGACCAGCTCGGCGTGCCGGCCGAGCGCCGGCAGTTCGCCGCCTTCGATCGCGCGCTCGAGCCGGGGACGGCGCTGCCGCCGCCGCAGGGCGTGTTCCCGCGCTTCGTCGAGACGGCCAAGGCGGCGAGCTGATGCTGATCGACAGCCACTGCCATCTCGACTTTCCCGAGCTCGCGTCGGACGAGAGCGGCGTGCTGGCGCGCGCCCGCGCCGCCGGCGTGGCCGGCATGCTGACCATCGGCACGCGGCTCGACCGGTTCGCCGGCGTGCGCGCCATCGCCGAGCGCCACGCCAACATCTGGTGCTCGGTCGGGGTGCATCCGCACGAGGCGAAGGAGGAGGGGCAACGCACCCCCGACCGGCTGGTCGAGGCGACGCGCCATCCCAAGGTGATCGGCATCGGCGAGACCGGGCTCGATTTCTACTACGAGCACAGCCCGCGCGCCGAGCAGGCCGAGAGCTTCCGCGCCCACATCGCCGCGGCGCGCCAGACCGGCCTGCCGCTGATCGTCCATACGCGCGACGCCGACGCCGAGACCGGCGACATCCTCGAGGAAGAGTTCGCCCAGGGCGCCTACGGCGGGCTGATCCACTGCTTCAGCTCGGGGCGGCGGGTGGCGGAGCGGGCGCTGGCGCTCGGCCTCTACGTCTCGATCTCGGGCATCGTCACCTTCAAGGCGGCCAGCGACCTGCGCGACATCGTGCGCGACATCCCGCTCGACCGCCTGCTGGTCGAGACCGACGCGCCCTATCTCGCGCCGGTCCCGAGGCGCGGCAAGACCAACGAGCCGGCGTTCGTCGCCCACACGGCGGCCAAGGTCGCCGAGCTGAAGGGCATCAGCCCGGCCGAGCTGGCGGCCGCGACGACCGACAATTTCTTCCGGCTGTTCGCCAAGGCGGAGCGCGTGCGGTGCGAGTGACGATCCTGGGATGCGGTACCTCGGGCGGCGTGCCCCGGCCGGGCGGGAAGGGCGGCAAGGGGGAGTGGGGAGCGGCCAACCCCGCCGACCCGCGCAACCGGCGCCGGCGCTGCTCGATCCTGGTCGAGGACCGCGGGCACACCCTCCTGGTCGACACCTCGCCCGACGTGCGCGACCAGCTGCTCGGCGCCGAGGTCGAGCGAATCGACGCGGTGATCTGGACCCACGAGCATGCCGACCAGGTGCACGGCATCGACGATCTCAGGCCCTACGCGCTGCGCCAGGGCCCGATCGAGGCGTGGGCCGACGGGCGGACGTTCGACATCCTGCGCCGCCGCTTCGGCTACTGCTTCGAGGCCGAGGGCGGCGGCTTCTACAACCCGATCTACCGCTACAGGCCGATCGAGGGCCCCTTCCTGGCCGCGTCGGCCATCCCGGTCGTGCCGTTTGCCCAGGACCACGGCACGACCCAGTCGCTGGGCTTCCGGTTCGGCCCGATCGCCTACGCCAACGACGTCGTTGCCCTGTCGTCGGAAGCCTTCGAGGCGATGAAGGGCGTCGAGGTCCTGATCGTCGACGCCATGCGCTTCCGCCCGCATCCCACGCACGCCCATCTGGACAGGGCACTGGAATGGATCGAGCGCGTCGATCCACAGCGCGCCTTCTTGACCAATCTGCACGTCGACATGGACTATGCCGAGCTCGACCGCGTGACGCCTGCGCACGTCAGCCCGTGCCATGACGGGATGACGATCGTGGCGGATGGAGATTAATTCATTTATACCAATAAGTTAGGAGCCGTTTCTGATAGGTCGCGCGAAGCGGGACAAACCCGGCCCGGCCGGCGTACGTTCCTGCTGGCGGCGCTGGCCGTCGGCAGCGTGCCCTGGCAGGCAGCTGCCCAGGAGGCGTTGGACCCCGGCGGGCTGACGTTCCGGGACTTCGCCCTGAACGACAATGGCGCAAGCTTCAACCGCGGCGACCCGATGATCGCCGGCGGTCCCAACCAGGTGTCCTCCCGGGTGCTCGGTATCGATGCCGCCAGGGGCCTGGCGCGCGTCCAGTTCGCCTCGATCCGGATCGACCTGGCCCTGCCGCTCGGCTGGCAGGCGACCGAGGACTGGGAGAGGGGGGTTGCCTACAGCACCGACAAGCGTTTCCGGCTGATCGTCTGGCGGGTCGATTTCGCCTTCGAAGGCGCCAAGGACGCCGAGCACTACGCGGCGATGAAGAGCGGCTCCATCCAGGCACGCCGGCCGACCATCAAGGCAAGCGCGCGCAAGCTCGGCGACGGCGTCTTCCTGATCGTCTACGAGAACGTCGCCCGGGCGCAGGGCGACAGCGAGACCCGCACGGTGTTCGACCTCGTGCTGCAGAAGCCCGGCAATCCCAAGGAGGGCGTCCTGCTCACCCTGGGCGTGCCGGCCAGCCAGACAGAGCGCGGGTTGAATCTGCTGGCACTTTTGAAGCAAAACCTACAGATTGCTTGGTAACACATTGTGAAATAAAAATAACCAATATTTGTCATAATATATATTATACGATAATTGGAGATCGAGATCAGGCCATGCCTGGCGCACGCCCAACCATCGATTCCCTGCCCGCCGAGCCCCTGGCGCGCCTGCTGGCGGTCATGGAATGGCTGCGCGATCGCCGGCATGGCTGTCCCTGGGACATCGAGCAGTCGTTCCGCACCATCGCGCCGTACACCATCGAGGAAGCCTACGAGGTCGCCGACGCCATCGCGCGCGACGACCTCGGGGCGCTCAAGGAAGAGCTCGGCGACCTGCTGCTCCAGGTCGTCTATCACGCCCAGATGGCGCACGAGGCCGGTGCCTTCGACTTCGATGACGTCGCCGCGGCGATCGCCGACAAGATGATCGACCGTCACCCGCACGTCTTCGGCGACGCCACGGTGGCCAGTGCCGAGGCCCAGACTGTGTCCTGGGAGGCCCGCAAGGCCGCCGAGCGCGCGGCCAGGCAGCGCGACGAGGCCCGGCCGGCAGGAGCCCTGGACGGCATCGCCCTCGCCCTGCCCGCCCTGCTGCGCGCCGAGAAGATCCAGAAGCGGGCGGCTCGCGTCGGTTTCGACTGGAAGGAAACCGGCCCGGTCATCGACAAGATCGAGGAGGAGCTGGGCGAGCTGCGCGCCGAGCTGGCACGGGGCACGATCGCCCAGGACCGGCTGGTCGACGAGCTGGGCGACGTGCTGTTCGCCGTCGCCAACCTCGCCCGCCACGTCAAGGTCGATCCCGAGGCGGCCCTGCGGGCGACCAACGACAAGTTCGAGCGGCGCTTCCGCCACATCGAGCGCCGCCTCGCCGAGTCCGGCCGCACGCCCTCGGACGCCACCCTGGAGGAAATGGAAGCGCTCTGGCAGGAGGCGAAGGGCCGCGTTTAGGTTTAGGCGGGGGGCCATCCTCTCATGGTCTTGTGGATCGCGGGCGTCCCGCCCGCTCATGACCCAGGCAGGGACATGCTGCCGTCTTCCGGACCGCGTCCCGCTCGATGCTCATGAGTCATGACGCCCGGGGTCCGCAAGACCATGAGTGCCACGGAAGTAGCGCGCTATCCTTCATGCGCAGGGAGCCCCCGCTCCCAGCAGCGTGATCCTTAAGGCTTGGCCCCGCCGGTCTCCACTGCCAGGCCCGCCAGCAGCGGCTGGCGCACCGCATCGAACAGGCTCCGGGCCTCGGCCAGGAGCGCATCCGATGGCGCTGCGATCAGGCCGGCGTCGATCGACTGCGCCGGGCTGTAGGGCCGGCCGTCGAAGCTCTGGGCGCCGCCCCCAGCCTCGGCGAGCATCAGGGTGCCGGCGGCATGATCCCATGGTTTGGTCATGCGGTAGAGGCTGAAATCGGCCGTTCCCGCGAGGATGTCGAGATACTCGTTGCCGGCGCAAGCCAAGGTCGACACGCGCCCGAGCCGGCCGCGCTGCGCCGCCGGCAGGCTGCGCTCGAACGCCTTGCGGATCTTGTAGCCGACATAGCCGATCGGCGCTCGATCCATGGCCGGCCGCGCGATCGGCGCGCTGTCCAGGGAGACGCCCTGCCCCTTGATGGCGATCGCCATCCGCCCGCGCGGCACGTCGAGGATCCACCCGGCGATGGCCTGCCTGTCGTGCACGAGACAGACGATCATGGCGAACCGGTCCCGGCCGGCGGCGAAGTTCGCCGTGCCATCGAGCGGGTCGACGATCCAGCAGCTCTCGCCCGGGCGCCCGATCAGGTCGATCAGGTCAGGCTCCTGCTCGACCGCCTCCTCGCCGACCACCGGCACGCCGGGCAGGATCTTCGCCAGGCCGCTGGCAAGGCGCTGCTCGGAAGCGACATCGGCCACGGTGACGACATCGCCCGGCCGCTTGAGCCGGATGTCGTCCTTGGACAGGGCGCGGAAGCGCGGCAGCAGCTCTGCCGCCGCGGTGCTGCGCATCAGCTCGGCGACCCGCCCGGCGTTGCCGGCGCCGAGCATGGCGTCAGCCGAGGATGCCGAACAGATCCTCTTCCTTGAGGATGACATGGTCGGCGCCATCGAGCTTGACCTCGGTGCCCGACCACTTGCCGTACAGGACCTTGTCCCCGACCTTGACGTCGAGCTGCTTCAGGCTGCCGTCTTCCATGCGCTTGCCTTTGCCGACGGCGATCACCTCGCCCTGCATGGGCTTTTCCTGGGCGGTGTCGGGAATGATGATGCCGGCCTTCGTCTTGGTCTCGGCGGTCATCGGCTTCAGCAGCAGGCGATCATGCAAGGGCTTGAATTTCATGACGTTTTCCTCGTCTGGAACGGCCTGCTTATAGGTAGGGCCGGCACTTTGTGTCAACGCGCCAATCAATGCAGGGCGGTCGATGCCAGGCTGTTCAATGCCCGGCTGGCTGATGCTCGATCAGTCGGCGCTCGAGCTGGGCGGAGGCGGCCGGATCGAGGGCGACCGTCAGGCGGGCCAGCTCGCCGTCGTCGTGCCGGCTGCGAACCTCGCCGTGGCGGTACAGCCAGGCGATGGTGGCGCCGTCGCTGAGCGGGACCGCCACCTCGCGGGTCTCGCTCGCGCGGCCGAGGAAATCTCCGATCGCCTCGAGCAACGCATCGACCCCCTCGCCGCTCACCGCCGACACGGGATACTGCCGGGCGCGCTCGGCGCCGGTCGCGCAGCGCGCCCGCAGGGTATCGCGTGCCTCCTCGTCGAGGGCGTCGATCTTGTTCAGCGCCTCGATCATCGGGCGTCCGCCGCTGCCCTCCTCGCTCACGCCGAGCTCGCGCAGCACGGCCTCGACGTCGAGCCGCTGGCGCTCGCTGTCGGGATGGGAGATGTCGCGCACGTGGACGATCAGATCAGCCTCGATCACCTCCTCGAGGGTCGCCCGGAACGCCGCGACCAGATGGGTCGGCAGGTCGGAGACGAAGCCCACCGTGTCGGAGATCACGCAGCCAAGCCCGTTGGGCAGCTTGATCGCCCGCATTGTCGGGTCGAGCGTCGCGAACAGCAGATCCTTGGCCATGACCTCGGCGCCGGACAGCCGGTTGAACAGGCTCGACTTGCCGGCGTTGGTGTAGCCCACCAGCGCCACCGTCGGCAGGCGGGCCTTGCGCCGGCCGGCGCGATTGACGGACCGGGTCCGGCGCACGCTCTCGAGATCGCGCTTGATGCGCACGATGCGCTCGCCGATCAGCCGGCGGTCGATCTCGATCTGCGACTCGCCGGGGCCGCCCATGAATCCGAAGCCGCCGCGCTGTCGCTCGAGATGGGTCCACGAGCGCACCAGGCGGCCGCGCTGGTAGTCGAGCGCGGCGAGCTCGACCTGAAGACGCCCTTCATGAGTGCGGGCGCGCGCGCCGAAGATTTCCAGGATCAGGCCGGTGCGATCGATCACCTTGGTCTGCCAGGCCTTCTCGAGGTTGCGCTGCTGCACCGGGGTCAGCCTGTCGTCGACGACGACGAGCCCGATCTCCAGAGCCTCCACGGCCTCGCCCAGGCGCTCCACGACACCCTTGCCGAGCAGGGTCGCGGGCGTCGGCCGCCGCAACGGCACCGCCTCGGCCAGGCGCACGTCGAGATCGATGGCCCGCGCCAGGCCGACCGCCTCGGCCAGCCGCGCACCGCGGTCCCGCACCTCGCCGCGCGGGCCGGACGCTACCGGGCACACCACCGCAGCCACCGTCGCCGGCCGCGCGGTATCGATCGCCTTGCGTCTCTTGCCGTCGAGCTGCTCTTTGTCCTGATCTTCGTCCAAATCAGCCTGCTGCATCGGCTTTGTCGCCGTCGAACAGCTGCACCGGCGTCACCGGCATGATGGTCGAGATCGCATGCTTGTAGACGAGCTGCGAATGGCCATCACGGCGCAGCAGGACAGAGAAATTGTCGAACCAGGTGACGATCCCCTGCAATTTGACGCCGTTCACCAGGAAGATCGTGACGGGCGTCTTGTTCTTGCGAAGGTGGTTCAGGAAGACATCCTGAACGTTCTGTGCTTTCTCGCTCATGTTCTTGGCCTCTTGTTGGGCAGCCGGCCACCGTGAGGGTGCCTGTTCGAAGGGTGCAGGCAACGACCTGCGACCGAGTTCAGCCGAATATAGGCGACGAATGGTTCAAAGCAATGCCGCAAGCTCATGACAATTGCGTGCCCGCAGCCTGGGTGGATGGCTCGAGAACATCTCCGACAGTGCCTCCGGGCCGCCGACGAGCACGGGCAGGCAGCCGGCCGCGTGGGCACATATCAGGTCTGCCGGGGTGTCGCCGACCATCCATACCGTCTCGTCAGGGGCAATTCCCGTGCCGTCGAGCGCCCGGAAGATCGGGTCGGGCGCCGGCTTGTCGCGCACGCAGTCGCGGGCGCCTACGGCGCGCGATATCCAGCGCTGCCAGCCGAGGTGAGCCAGCTCGGTGCGCAGGTTGTCGCCCACCTTGTTGCTGACGACCGCGACGTAGCAGCCGATCTCGCGGCAGCGCGCCAGCAGGTCGTCCGCGCCGGGCAGCGGCTGCAGGCGCTCCAGATGGATGCGGTGAAACGTCTCGTAGAAGATCTTCTCGGCCTCGCCGGCGCGCTCGCCGAACAAGGTGGGGAAGACATCCCGCAACGAGCCGTGCGCCCGCGCACGCACCTCGTGAGCGGTCCACGGCGCCAGGCCGAGCGCCGTGAACGTATCGTGGTAGCACTCGACGATCGTCGGCCAGGTGTCGACCAGGGTGTTGTCCCAGTCGAACAGAAGCGCGCGCGGTCGCGGCTGCCGATCCACCGGCGTCACGTGACCGCCTCGCCCGAGCCCGAGAAGCGCACATATTCCTCGCGCAGCCGGCGGGCGGTCGGGCCGACCCGGCCGTCGCCCACGGGCTCGCCGTCGATCTTGACCACGGGGGTCACGAAGGACGTGGCGCTGGTGATGAAGGCTTCCCTGGCCTTCCTGGCCTCGGCCAGCGTGAATGGCCGCTCGACCAGCTTGAGCTGCAGCGCGCCGGCTATCGACTTCAGGGTGTGGCGGGTGATCCCCGCCAGGATGCCCTGGTCGGTTTGCCGGGTCACCAGCTCGTCGTCCTGGGTGACGATCCAGGCATTCGTCGAGGCGCCCTCGGTGACCCTGCCCTCGCCGTCCACCATCCAGGCCTCGAAGGCGCCGCTCTCGCGGGCTGCCTGCTTGGCCAGCACATTGGGCAGCAGCGCGACAGTCTTGATGTCGCAGCGGGCCCAGCGGATGTCCGGCATGGTCTTCACCGCGACGCCCTGCCCGGGATCGGCCTCGGCGCGCTTGCGATGCTGGGTCGTGATGACCAGCGCCGGCTTCACCGCACTCGCCGGGAAGGCATGATCGCGGCGGGCCACGCCGCGCGTGACCTGCATGTAGATCAGCCCGTCGCGCAGCCGATTGCGCCGCATCAGCTCGCGCAGGATGAAGCCCAGCACCGGCCGCGACACCGGCCAGGCGATGCGGAGCTCGCGCAGCGACCGGTCGAGCCGGTCGATGTGCGGCGTCTCGTCGATCAGCCGGCCGTCGCGCACGCCCACGACCTCGTAGACGCCGTCCGACAGCTGATAGCCGCGATCCTCGATATGCACGTGTGCTTCGCGATGATCGACGTAGCGTCCGTTTACATAGGCGTAGCGCGCCATGGCCAACTCCAGCGACTGGAGCGTGATTGCTCCAAGTGGAACCTCACCCCGAGGAGCCGCGTCCAGCGTGGCGTCTCGATTCGGGCGAAGTAACCTTCGCCTTCTGGTGCGGCAACAGACGTCCCTCAGTCCACCAGAAGGCGAAGCTTACGTCGCCCGAATCGAGACGTGGCCTGCCGCCGCTCCTCAGGGTGAGGAGGTTCTGTGATACTTCAACCAAACAAGAGCCCGCTCTACACGGTGGCGGGCTCGCCGCGCTCGTCGCCGCCGCCGCCATGGAGCCCCAGGGACTTGAGCTTGCGATGCAGCGCCGACCGCTCCATCCCGACGAAGGTCGCGGTGCGCGAGATGTTGCCGCCGAAGCGCGTGACCTGGGCCAGCAGGTACTCGCGCTCGAAAACCTCCCGCGCATCGCGCAGGGGCAGCTGCATGATCTCGCCGCCCTTCTCCCAGCGCAGCACCGACGGCGCGTCCTCGCTGACGTCGCTCGGCAGCACGTCGGCGCGAATCGGCCCGCCGCCCGCCGGCGCCAGGATCAGCAGCCGCTCGATGACGTTGCGCAGCTGCCGCACGTTGCCCGGCCAGTCGTGGCCCTGCAGCGCGGCCAGCGTGTCCTCGCCGATGACGCGGGACGGCAGGCCGGTCGCATCGGCGACGCGCCTCAGCAGGTCGGCGGCGAGCTCGGGAATGTCCTCGCGTCGCTCGCTGAGCGAGGGCACGCGCAGCGCCACCACGTTCAGGCGATGGAAGAGCTCCTCGCGAAAGCTTCCCGCGGCGCTCTCCTCCTGCAGCGCGTGAGCAGTCGAGGCGAGAACCCGCACATCGACCTCGACGCGCGTCTTTCCGCCGTTGCGCGTGAACGACTGCTCCTGCAGCACGCGGGCGAGCCGGCTCTGCAGCGGCAACGGCAGGTCGGCGACCTCCTTCAGCACCAGGGTGCCGCCATGCGCCATCTCGAAGGCGCCAGAGACGCGCAGGGCGTCGCTCGCGCCCTCCGCGTCAGTGCCGAACAGCTCGAGCTCCAGACGCTCGGCAGGCATCGCCGAGCAATTGACCACGACGAACGGGCCGTCGGCCCGCCTCGACCCCTGGTGAATGAGCCGCGCCACGGTTTCCTTGCCGGCACCCGACGCTCCCGAGATCAGCACCCGGCTGCCGGTTTGCGCCACCCGCTCGATCTGGGCGCGCACGCCGGCGGCGGCACTCGACGAACCGACGAAGGTGACCTCGCCTCCGGCGCGGCGGCGCAGCGTGGCGTTCTCCCGCCGCAGGCGATCCGCCTCGATCGCCCGGTCGACGACCAGAAGGAGCCGGTCGGCCTTGAACGGCTTCTCGATGAAATCGTAGGCGCCGGTCTTGATCGCAGATACGGCCGTGTCGATAGTGCCATGGCCGCTGATCATCACCACCGGCACCGGCGGATCCTCGCGGCGGATGATCTCCAGGATCTGCAGGCCGTCGAGCTCGCTGCCCTGGAGCCACACATCCAGAATCACCAGGGACGGCCTGCGCTGGCGCACCGCGTCGATCGCCTCCGTGCTGTTGTGCGCACGGCGCGCGGTATGCCCCTCGTCCTCCAGGATGCCGGCGATCAGTGTGCAGATGTCGCGCTCGTCGTCGACGATGAGAATGTCGTGGCCCATGACTCTTCAAGCTGTCCGCGGTGTCTTAGGCGGATCATTGTGCGGCCGTCGCATGCGAGCGAACCGACGCGATTTCCTTCGCGTCACGCCGAAATACCAGACTGACGCGCGCCCCGCCACCCTCGCGATCGTCCAGGGCGAGCAGGCCGCCATGGTCCTCCATGATCTTCTTGACGATGGCGAGGCCGAGGCCGGTGCCCTTGCTGCGGGTCGTCATGTACGGCTCGGTGAGCCGTTCGCGGCCCTGCTTGGGCAAACCCTTGCCGTTGTCCTCGACGATAACCCGTATCGCGGCGCCGTCGTCGCGCAGGGCGAGCGTGATCTCGCCGGGCGGCAGCGTCTGCCCGGGCGCGGCATCCCTGCCCTCGATCGCCTCGGCGGCATTCTTCAGGATGTTGGTGAGCACCTGGGCGACCTGGCGGCGATCGCAATTGAGCGGCACCGGGTGGTCGGGCAGGGTCGACACGTAGCGAATGTCGGGATTGCCGTTGCGCTGCAGGAACAGCGCCTGCTGGCAAAGCTGCTTGGCGTCCTCGGCCTGAACCGTGGGCCGCGGCATGCGGGCGAACGAGGAGAACTCGTCGACCATGCGGCCGATGTCGCCGACCTGGCGGATGATCGTGTCGGTGCAGATCGCGAAGGTCTCCGGATCCTCCTTGATCTGCTTCAAATAACGGCGCTTCAGCCGCTCGGCCGACAGCTGGATCGGCGTCAGAGGATTCTTGATCTCGTGGGCGATGCGTCGCGCCACGTCACCCCACGCCGCCATCCGCTGGGCCGACATCAGGTCGGTCACGTCGTCGAAGGTGACGACGGCGCCAGCATCCGACGCGGCGCTGATGCGCACCAGCAGGATGCGGCGTGTGCCGCGCTGCAGGATCTCGACCTGACCCTGGGTGACCCGGTCCGGCCGATCGGCGGCCTGCGCGGTTAGCGGACCGAGCTCCGGCATCAGCGCGGTCAGGGACCGGCCGATCACGCCATCCTCTGGCAGGGCCATGAGCTCGAGCGCCGACCGGTTGCTGCGCGTCACGATACCCGCGGCGTCGACGCTCAGCACGCCCGCCGAGACTCCGGCCAGGACGGCATCGGTGAGCCGGCGCCTCGTGTCGAGCTCCTTGTTGGCATCGACCAGCTCGCCGCGCTGCTGCTCGATCTGGCTGGCCATGCGGTTGAACGATCGCGCAAGCTGCCCCAGCTCGTCGTTGGGCGGTCCCTCCTCGACGCGGGCCGTCAGGTCGCCGCCGCGCACCCGTTCGGCCGCCGCCATCAAGCCGCCGATCGGCTCGGTGAGACGCGAGGCGAAGAGGATCGCCAGCCAGACCGCAGCAAGCAGCATCAGCAAGGCGATTGCGCCGCAGACCAGGAAGACGATGAGCTGGCCGCGCTGCATCGTCTGCTCGATCTGCGAGTAGAACGAGCCGGCAAACTCGATTGTCTTGATGTAGTCGACGACCCTGAGATCGACCGCATGGCCGGTGACCAGGAAGAACGGCTCGCCGACGATGAGCTGCATCACGAAATAGGCGCCCGTCGGCGATGCCATCTCGACGGGTCCGCCCTGATTGACGGCCTGCCACAGGGTCTGGGCGGAGGGCACGGGGTTGGCGAGCCCTTCGGCCTCCGGGGTGATCGCGCGGGCAATGACGCCCTTGTCGGCATCGACGATCACCGCCTAGATCATCGGCCGCCCTTCGAGCAGTCTCGGCAGCATGCGATTGATGG
>JALHMO010000170.1 GCA_022844015.1 Reyranella sp.
CCCTTGGTGCTGAGCTTCACAGCATCCTCCTGGTGCCGGACAATGCCGGCGGTCGCTCACGAACGCCCAAAGGTCTTGAAAACCAAGGCGTTAGTACGATATTTCAGCCCCCTGACAGGAACACGGTCCAAAGACCGACCTGCTCAGTGGGATTTAATAAGTCTGAGTTGGCCAGTCAAGTATCAAGATCGCGCCGGCCGGCGCCTGCTGCCCTGGCAGGCAAAAATGAGGGATTTCCGGAGTTTCCATGCCTGATGTGATGTTCACTGGACCCGAGGGTCGTCTCGAGGGTCGCTATCACCAGAGCAAGGAAGAGCACGCGCCCATCGCCCTGATCCTGCACCCTCACCCGCAATATGGCGGGACGATGAACCACAAGGTGGTGTTCGCGCTGTTCCATGTCTTCGTCAATCGCGGCTTCTCCGTCCTGCGCTTCAACACCAGGGGTGTCGGCCGCAGCCAGGGGCGCTTCGACAATGGCATGGGCGAGCTGAGCGACGCGGCGGCGGCACTCGACTGGCTGCAGACGATGAACGCCGATGCAAAGTCGTGCTGGATCGCCGGCTATTCCTTCGGCGCTTGGATCGGCATGCAGCTGCTGATGCGCCGCCCGGAGATCGACTGCTTCATCTCGGTGGCGCCGCCGGCCAATTCCTACGACTTCGCCTTCCTCGCCCCCTGCCCGTCGTCGGGCCTGATCGTCGGTGCCGAGCGTGACGAGGTCGTGCCGCTCGCCGACATCCAGAAACTGGTGGCGCGCCTGTCGCTGCAGAAGGGCATCACCGTCGAGTCGCGCACCATCAAGGGCGCCAATCACTTCTTCCACGATTCGCTCGACAAGCTCGCGGTCGAGGTCGACCGCTATGTCGCCAAGTGCCTGCTCGATCCGCCGGGCCGGGCGACCAGCAACAAGGAACCGTGAGCCTTTCAGGTCGGACCATCCAATCCAGCAAAACATCGTCATCCCGACCGGGGCCGAGCGCAGCGAGGCGTAGCGGAGGGACCTCTCTTGTGGCGGCGGCGACACAGAGAGGTCCCTCGACTGCACCACCCTTCGGGTGGCTTCGCTCGGGATGACGGAGAAGAATGGCACGTGCAACGGGCCTAATTGATCACGGCAGATGCAGCCGCCCGCCCGTCATCGGGCGCGGCGCGCCGGTTGATCCAGGAAATGTCAGCGGCAGGCCCCTCAGCGAACGCACCGCGAGGTAGGCGAACGCTTGGGCCTCCAGCGCATCGCCGTCCCAGCCCAGATCCGACGCCAGGATCACCTCGGCGCGCGTCTCCGCGGCGATCGCCTGAACGAGCGTGAGATTTCGCGCTCCGCCACCGCAGACGACCCATTGCTTCACGGGTTGCGGGAAGTGGCGCGCTGCGAGCGCGATCGCCCGGGCAGTCCCACGCGTCAGGGTCGCCGCTCCGTCGGCGACGCTGAGACCATCGACCCACGAATCGGCGAAATCGCCGCGATCGAGCGACTTCGGCGGCATCTGCGCGAAATAGCGATGCTCGGAGAATCGTTCGAGCCGGGCCCGATCGACCCTACCGGCCGCGGCCAGCGCACCGTTCCGGTCGAAGCGTTGGCCGGCGCGTCTGGCGCACCAATCGTCGATCGGCGCATTGCCCGGCCCGGTATCGAAGGCGACCAGCGTCTCGTCCTCGCCGACCCAGGTGACATTGGCCACGCCGCCGACATTGAGCACAGCCAGGGGCCGCGCCAGCCTCCGGACCAGGGCAGCATGGTAGATCGGCACCAGCGGCGCGCCTTGCCCGCCCGCCGCCACGTCGGCGCTGCGCAGATCGTTGACCACACGCACGCCGAGCGCCCGCGCGAGCGCTGCACCATCGCCGATCTGCCAGGTGAAGCGCCTTTCTGGCCGATGGCTGATCGTCTGGCCGTGGAAGCCGACGACGTCGATCGAGGCGAGCGAGATCGCATGCCGGTCAGCCCACAGCCGGACCGCGGCGGCGTGCGCCTCGGTCACGGCGCGCTCCGCGGCGGCCGTTCCAGCGCTTGCCTGCTCGGCCCCGAAGACTCCTTTGATCAGCCGGCGGACCTCGTCGTCGTAGGCCACCGTGAGTGACGGACCAAAGGAAGAAACGCCTTCGCCGTCGGTCTCGATCAGGGCGACATCCACGCCATCGACCGAGGTCCCGCTCATCAAGCCGAGCGCCCTCAACGGCCTTCCATGATTCAGTTCCGACATCCGTCACCTGGCAGCAAGATACTGGCGCATGCGCTCGACGAACGGTAACGGCCGGACGTCGCCGATAACCGGCCAGCCCGGTTTCAGGCGGGTGATGACAAGGGTATTGTCGCCGCGGCAGGCGAGCGTCACGCGCTCCTCGATGAGGCTGGGCAATCCGATTCCCTCCGACTGAGCCGGCCCACTGGCGGGGACGCCCGTTGAGGGCGCCAGCCCCCCATGTTACATCCCGCGGCTTCACGGACAATTCGCTGGTCGGGGAAATGGCGGGCTTCAAGTCGGATTTCATGCGGGTCGTGCACGAGCGCGGCATGGTGCACCAGTGCAGCGACGCGGCGCGCCTCGACGAGTTGCTGTCGACCGGGACCCGCACCGCCTATATCGGCTTCGACTGCACCGCCGACTCCCTGCATGTCGGCCACCTGCTGCAGATCATGCTGCTGCGCTGGTGGCAGACGACGGGGCACAAGCCGATCGCCCTGATGGGCGCCGGCACGACCAAGGTCGGCGACCCGTCGGGCCGCGACGAGACGCGCCAGCTCCTGACGCCGCAGCAGATCGACGCCAACATGTCGAGCATCCGCAAGAGCTTCGCGAACTATCTCCGGTTCGGCGACGGCCCGACCGACGCGGTGATGGCCAACAACGCCGACTGGCTGGACACCCTGCTCTACATCCCGCTGCTGCGCGACGTCGGCCGGCACTTCTCGGTCAACCGCATGCTGACCATGGATTCGGTGAAGCTCAGGCTGGAGCGCGACCAGCCGCTGAGCTTCCTCGAGTTCAACTACATGATCCTGCAATCGTACGATTTCGTCGAGCTGCACAAGCGCTACGGCTGCGTCGTGCAGATGGGCGGCTCCGACCAGTGGGGCAATATCGTCATGGGCGCCGATCTCGGCCGCCGCATGGAAGGTGCGGAGCTTTTCGCGCTCACCTCGCCCCTGCTCGCGACCAGCTCCGGCGCAAAGATGGGCAAGACCGCCTCCGGCGCCGTGTGGCTCAATCCGGACCGCTTGAGCCCCTACGATTTCTGGCAGTACTGGCGGAACAGCGAGGATGCCGATGTCGGGCGCTTCCTCAGGACCTTCACCGACATGCCGCTCGACGAGATCGCCCGGCTCGAGGCCCTCGAGGGCCAGGAGATCAACGAGGCCAAGAAGGTCCTGGCGACCGAGATCACGACCCTGGCACATGGCAAGGCGGCGGCCGAGCTTGCGGGCGAGACCGCTCGCCGCACGTTCGAGGAAGGCATCAAGGCGGAGTCGCTGCCGACCGTCGACCTGCCGCGCGCCCGGCTGGCGGCCGGCATCGCCGCCTTCGAGCTGCTGCACGCGGCCGGTCTGGCCGAGAGCCGCAACGAGGCGCGCAAGCTCATCAAGGGCGGCGGCGGGCGTCTGAACGACCGCCCGATCGACGCCGACACGGCGACCGTGGGCGAGCGCGATCTCGACGCCTCCGGCACGCTCAAGCTGTCGGCCGGACGCAAGCGTCACGTTCTGGTGCGCGCCGTTTGAGCCGCGGCCGAGCGCCCGACGCGGCGTCATGATGCCGCCGCATGAAGGAGGCTCATAGCCGGCAGCCCTCCTCTCAGGGCATTCGCCTGATTTCCGGCGGCAGCGGCGGCTGGGGAGAATCCTGTTGCGCGTTGAACAGGTCGCGCAAGGCTCCCGGCGCCATCGCCGACATCATGTTGACGTCGGTCTTGAGATCGGCGAACGGCCCGTGGAGCCGGTAGGATACGGCGAACAGGCCGCCGTCCTTGCCGCCGGTCAGCAGCGGGCCCAGCAGCGGAACGTTCGACAGCAGGTTGTTCAGGGCGAAGGCCGGCACGACGATCCCCGACAGTTGTGCAGTGTCTGTCCGCAGGTCCACCCAGCCTTGTGCCGTCAGCCCGATCGACTGGCCGCTGGTGCGGCCGTTCCTGATCTGGATGCGATCGCCGCTCTTCGACAGGCCGGCTTCCAGGCCGTCGAACTGCTGCAGGCCGTTGCCGGCCCGGTTCAGCCCATCGATGGCGCTGTTGAGCGTCCCGATGTTGCCGCGCGGCGTGACGCGCTGCAGGCGGAACGGCCCCATCTTGAGCGTGCCTTCGAGGGCGGCGGTCGGCGAATGATCCCGGTAGCGCCCTTCGATGTGCAGGTAGCCGTCGGCGAGACCATCGATCCACCCGGCTTCGCGCAGCATCGCGCCGAAATCGGCGACATAGAGGAAGACCGATCGGCCAGGGCTTCCCGGCGTCACCCTGAGGGTCGAGCCCTGGCCGGCGCCGATCGTCACGTCGGCCGACACGATGTTCTCGCCGGAGAGCTCGACCCGTCCATTGGCATAGCCGAGACTCCCGATCTCCGTCAGTACCTGCTGGAGCTGAAGGGTGAGCCTCGTGCTGGCGTGCGAGACGGCAGCGGCGCCGGTCGGGTCCTGGGCCACCGCCTCGTGTCGCGACTTGAGCGCTTGGCGCACGCGCGGCAGCTCGAGTGCCGCGCCGCGCAGGGCCACGTCGACGCCGCCATGGCCGCGTTTCCATTCGCCCGCGACATCCGTCCGGCCGAGCCTGAGCTGGTGGAGAACGACCTGCTGCACGGTGCTGTCGCCGCCGAACCGGACCTGACCGGCCGCGAGCAGCCCGTTGCTGCGCGCGTCGTAGTCGATGGTCTGGACCTTGCCGCCGGGCGCCAGCTTCGCCGTCATCTGGATTTGACCATCGATGCCCGGTTCCTTGGTCCAGGCAAGCGGAGGCGCGGTGGCCTGTGCACGCCTGATCTCGAACCGGCCGACGACCTCGCTCGATCCGTTGGGCGCCACCTGGTAATGCAGCGTGGTGGCAATGGGACCTTTCAGCCACGGCTCGGGCGACGGCAGCCCGGCCTTGGCGATCAAGCCCGCCGGGATGGTTCCCTTGACCTCATAGCGCTGCCGAAACGCCACCCTGGCTCCGAACAGGTTGCGCCAGGTAATGTCGACCGGGTTGCCGTCGAGCTTGCCGTTGCCCGACATGACGAGCTCGGAATTGCCGTACTTCACGCGAGCCGACATGTCGCCGAGATCGACGCCTCCGATCGCCCCCCGGAGAGAGAACCTCGACAGGGTCGCCTCGGCCCTGATGTCGAGGTCAGCGACCGCCAGGGCATCGAGCAGCGGGAAATCGAGCGACAGGTCGACCGACACCTCGCCGCCAAGCCGTCGAGAATCGTAGAGCACATCCTTGGGCAGGCCGAGCTTGGGTCGCGCCAGGAAGCGGGCGACATCCTGGGCCGACCCGGTGATCGGCATGCGGATCGACGCACGCTGCGGCGGCGCATCGTCGAGGCCGGCCAGGACGATCGTCGTGCCGCTTGTCCGCAGCCCTGCCGCCGTGCCATCCGCCACGTCGAAGCGCAGCATGCCACTCTCGTAGCGCGCCTTGCCCGAGACGCCCTCGAGCTCGGGCATCTCCGGCATGTAGCGCACGGTCATACCGCGATAGTCGAGCATGCCGACCAGGCGGTCGACCGCGAGCCGGGCCAGGTCATGGCCGGGCGTGCTCACGGCGAACTCGGCGGCGACATCGATCTCGCCCTTGGAGAGGTTGGCGAGGGCCCAGGCACGGCCGCCGTCCGCGAACGGGAGGGGCCAGTAATCGCCGAGACGATCGACCGGAACCTGCCGCACCTCGGCGCGGCCGCCGAAGGTCTGCCCGTCCGCGGTCCGCCGTCCCGATCCCGTCACCAGAACCCTGGTTGCGCCGAAATCGATGGCGATGCGCTCGATCTCCGCGGTGTGCGAGAGCGCGTCCACCGATGCCCGGGCCCCGACCGACCTGACCTTGTGCGGCACCGGCAATATACCGGGCAAGGTGACGGTCCCTTCCCCTCCGGTGACCTCGACGACGACCTGGCGCACGTCGCCGCGGCCGTCCGCCTCTATGCGCAACTGCCCCGCCAGCGCGATGTCGACGCCGCGCAGCAGGGCGGCATCGGGCGACAGGTCGGCGAACAGCGCGGGTCGCACATCGCTCACCAGGGCCGTGACCGACACCCGGCTGCGATCACGCGCATAGATCCCGGACACCGAGACGTTGATCGGCTTGCCGCCGTCGGGGCTGAAGTGCGCGCTGGCCGATATGATGACGCCTCCGGCGCCCCGTGACAGGCGGGCGCGCGCCGCGGGAGCCACCCATTCGATCCCGGTGTGCTCATCGCGCAGGCTGAGTCGCGCCTGCTCCACCGCCACGGTATCGAGCTGACCGAGCAGCGACTGGTAGTTCGGCTCGGACAGCAGCTGCTCGAACAGGACCCGTACCAGCTCGTTCTGCGAATCGGCGTCGGACCGGGCGAAGATCCGCTGCAGCATCCCGCCTTCGCGCGTGATCTCCGCCTCGATGGTCGGCCGTTCGACGATGACGGACCGCGGCAGGAACCTGCCGCGCACGACGTCACGCGGGTCGAACGAGAGCGCCATCCTCGGAGCTGTCGCGACGACCTGATCTTGCTGGTCGGTGATTCGGACTCCGTCGAGCACCAGCCTCACCGGCTGGTTGAGGCTGCCCCATTCGACGAAGATGCGACTGGCATCGGGCTTGTAGTCGTTGCCGGGCACGTCGGCCGCCTCGGCGATCCGGGTCCTCAGGAAGTCGAGGTCGATCGGTCCTGACATCAGGCGCATTGCCGCCACCACGACGAGCGCCAGGACGGTCAGGACGATTCCAGCCGCAACACGGACGACCACACGACAGGTTCTCTTGACCAAGGACCGATTCTTCCAAGTTCTTGACGGTGGCGCCGCCCGCAGGCAAGCGTGCCGTCGGACACTGCCAATCTAACCGACCAGCCCCTCGTATGTCTTGGCTTTCGACTGCCCAACTGCCGCAGCCGCACGATCGCGAGCGGCGCGACGTCGCCTGTGCACGATGGCGAGAACGGGCGGCTATTCCCGAGGATCCGGCCGCCGGCGCGCTGCTCGACGCCCTGTTCGGCAACAGTCCCCACCTGACCGAGACGGCGATACAGAACCCCAGCTTTATGACTGATCTGTGGCGCCGCGGACCCGATGCGGCGAGCGCCGACCTGGCGACCGAGCTGGAGGCCACACGGGCGGCGGCACTCGACGGCGCACCGCCCGCCACCATCGCCACCAGCCTGCGCCGGCTGAAGCGGCGCGTGTCGCTGGCCGTCGCCGTTGCCGACATAGCCGGGCATTGGCCGCTCGATCGGGTAACGGCGGAGCTCAGCCTCTTCGCGTCGAGCTGCCTGTCGGCCCTCAGCGATTCGATCCTGCTGCAATTGGCACGGGACGGTCAGCTCGCCATCGGCACCGATCCGCAGGCCGCCGCATTCACGGTGCTCGGCATGGGAAAGCTCGGCGCCGGCGAGCTCAACTACTCGAGCGATATCGACCTGATCCTGCTCTACGACCGCGACGCCCCTGCCCTCGCCGGCAACGACCAGCTGTCGCGACATTTCGTGCGGGCCGCCCGCATGCTGGTCCAGCTCATGTCGGAGGCGTCGGCCGACGGCTACATCTTTCGCACCGATCTCAGGCTGCGTCCCGATCCCGGCTCGACGCCGCTCGCCATGTCGGTCCAGGCCGCAGAGCTCTACTACGAAAGCGTCGGCCAGAACTGGGAACGGGCCGCCATGATCAAGGCGCATCCGGTTGCCGGCAACCACGCCGTCGGCGCGGAGTTCCTCGCCAGCCTCAAGCCCTACATCTGGCGCCGCCATCTCGACTTCGCGGCGATCCACGACATCCATTCGATCAAGCGCCAGATCGACGCCCATCGCGGCGGCGGCGCGGTCAAGGTGCTGGGCCACAACATCAAGCTGGGCCGCGGAGGCATCCGCGAGATCGAGTTCTTCGCGCAGACCCAGCAACTGATCTTCGGCGGCCGCAATCCGGCGCTCCGTCAGCGGGCGACCTGCCAAAGCCTGCGCGCGCTCGCGGCCGCGGGCCATGTCGCGGCGGCGGCGGCAGAGGACCTGATCGAGGCCTACGGCTTCTTGCGCCGCGTCGAGCACCGCCTTCAGATGGTGGGCGACCAGCAGACCCACAGCCTGCCTTCCGACGAGGCCGGCCTGGCGGCCATCGCGACCTTCCTCGGCTATGCGGATGCGCGATCGTTTCGCGACGCCCTGCTCGACCGTCTGCACCGGGTCGAGAGCCACTACGCCCGGCTGTTCGAGGAGGCGCCGAGCCTCGCCGGGCCGGGCGGCAACCTGGTGTTCACCGGGGCAGACGACGATCCGGGCACGCTGGAGACCCTGCGCGCGCTGGGCTTTCGCGACCCCTCCGCCGCCGCAGCCATCGTCCGTCGCTGGCATCATGGCCGATATCGCGCCACGGCGACGGCGCGCGCGAGAGAGCTACTGACCGAGCTGATGCCGGGCATTCTCAAGGCACTCGCATCGACGGCGGCGCCCGACCAGGCCCTGCTCAATTTCGATCGGTTCATCGACAACCTGCCGGCCGGCGTGCAGCTCTTCTCGCTGTTCAAGTCGAACCCCGCCCTGCTCGATCTGGTCGCCGCCATCATGGGCAGCGCGCCCGGTCTCGCCGCCCATCTCGCCCGGCGCACCCTGCTGCTCGACTCGGTGCTGTCGCCGGCGTTCTACCGCCCCTTGCCCGCGGCGCCGGAGATGGCGGCCGACCTGGCGCGCGGCCTGGCCGAGCTCGAGCACGAGCAGGACATCCTCGACCAGGCGCGCCGCTGGGCCAACGACCGCCGCTTCCAGATCGGCGTCCAGCAGCTCCAGGCGATCACGCGGCCGGCACAGGCCGGAGTGGCCTATGCCGACATCGCCGCCGCCACGATCTCGGCGCTCTGTGACCGGGTCGAGCAGCGCTTTGCCGAAACCCACGGCGGCTTTCGCGGCCAGCGGCTCGCCGTGTTGGGCATGGGCAAGCTCGGCAGCCGCGAGATGTCGGCGACCTCCGACCTCGATCTGATCTTCGTCTACGACATTCCGCCCGGCATGGAGGCGTCCGACGGGGCGAGGCCGCTGGCGCCGATCCAGTACTATACGCGGCTCAGCGCCAAGATCGTGACGGCCCTTACCGCCCATACCAACGAAGGCGCGCTCTACGAGGTCGACATGCGGCTGCGTCCGTCGGGGCGCGCCGGCCCGCTCGCCAACTCCCTGGAAGGCTTCGAGACCTATCACGCCCAGTCGGCCTGGACGTGGGAGCACATGGCGCTGAGCCGGGCGCGAGTCATCCACGGACCGCCCGGCCTGGTCGAGCGCCTGACCGACATCGTGACGACCACGTTGTGCCGGCCGCGCGATCCGAACGCCCTGGTTCGCGATGTCGCCGACATGCGCGACCGCATCGCGCGCCACGCTCCGCCCAAGAGTCGCTGGGACTTCAAGCATCTGCCGGGCGGCCTGTTCGACATCGATTTCGTCGCCCAGTACCTCGCCCTGCGGCATGCCGCCGAGCGCCCGGACATCCTCGATCCGCATCCGGGCGAGCTGCTGCGCCGTGCCGCCGGCGCGGGCTTGCTCGACCTCGACGACTCCGAACGCCTGCGCACCACGCGGACCCTGCTGACCGACGTCCAGAGCCTGCTGCGGCTCACGCTGGACGGCGACGAATCGACATTCGACGAGTCCGCGGCACCGGAGGGTCAGCGGCGCCTGATCGCGGCGACGGAGGGTGCCGCCGATCTCGCCGACCTTCAGGCGCGCCTCGCGGCAGAGACGGCGGCGGCACGTGCTATATACCGGCGCCTCGTCGAGGAGCCGGCACGGGCCGCCGGCTGGAAACCGCGGGCCGACGACAAGGGGAGCGAGCCATGAGTGTCGAAGCGGGCAAGAAGGCGCCGGATTTCACCGCCCCGACGGACGGCGGCAAGAAGTTGAAGCTCTCCGACCTGCGCGGCAAGCCGGTCGTGCTCTACTTCTATCCCAAGGACGACACGCCAGGCTGCACGACCGAAGCCTGCGGCTTTCGCGACGCCCTGCCCGACTTCTCCAAGGTCAAGGCGCAGGTGATCGGCGTCTCCAAGGACAGCGTCGCGCGGCATGACAAGTTCAAGCAGAAGTATGATCTGCCCTTTCCGTTGGTGTCCGACGAGGACGGCAAGATCTGCGAGAAGTACGGCACCTGGGTCGAGAAGAGCCTCTATGGCCGCAAGTACATGGGCATCGACCGGGCGACCTTCCTGATCGACAAGACCGGCACCGTCGCCCGGGTGTGGCACAAGGTGAAGGTTTCAGGCCATGTCGCCGAGGTGCTGGAAGCCGTCAAGGCGCTGTAGGATCACCGCTTGCCCGGCGACCAGCCGTAGATCTTCTGCAGCGAGGCGCCCATCAGCTGGGCGCGATCGCTGTCGGACAGCCGGTCGGTGACGCGGAAGGATTCGACGCCTTCCTTGTAAGTGAGCAGCGCAACGGCGCGGGTCCAGTCGGTGCCCCACATGCAGCGCTCGAGGCCGAAGGCATCGAAGATGCGACCGAGCGGATCCCAGATGTCCTTGTAGGGAAACTTCTCGTGGCTGAGCGTGCAGGCGCCAGTGATCTTGACGACGATGTTGCCGTGGGACGCCAGCGCCAGGAGCTTGGGCAGCTCGACCCAGGGTTCTCGGGGGCCGGGCGGCGCCATCGGCTGCTCGAGGCCGAGATGGTCGATGACGAGAGTGGTGTCGGGATGACGCCGCGCCATCTCGCCGACCTGCGCGAGGCGTCCGCGGCACATCAGGTTGACCGGCAGGCCATGCCTCGCGGCGGCGGAGAGAACCCGCCCGATCCCGGGGTCGGCGGCATCGGTCGAGACGCCGGGCCCCATCATGATGCGGATGGCGACGGTGCCGTCCATGGCGGCCCATTCGGCAATCGTGTCGGCGACCCCTGGATCGCCGGGATCGACCGGCTTGATGAGGGCGAACCGGCCGGGGTGCGCCCTCTGCACGGCCACGGCGTAGCTCGCATCCCAACGATACATGGTCCACACGGATACCAGCAGGCCACCGTCGACACCGACATCGTCCATCGCCTTGATCATGTCCGCCGCCGTCACCTCCGGCGGACCGGCCAGCACGGCAGCCCACGGCCGGCCCGGATGGTTGCGCTCGTAGCAATGGACTTGTGCATCGATCGTCGGCATCGGTCGTCCCTCCCCTGCGAAGCTCGCGCGAGGCTATGGCGCGCTGCCCGACCATTCAAGCGTGGCCGGCTGCGCGGGGTGGCCGCCAATGCAACGCACCATTGTGTTCGAAAGGAGCGGACCTAGAATGCTGCGGCACTCACTACGAGGATGGGGGAAATCGGTGCGCACATTGCTACTCGGATCCGCGCTGGCCTTGGGCGTTGCCACGGCAGCCTCGGCGCAATCGGTCGGCGGGAACTATACGGTCAAAGGCTCCAATCCCGATGGCTCCAGCTACACCGGCACGGCGCGTATCACTCCCAGCGGGTCGACTTGCAACATCACCTGGCAGACCGGCTCGACGAGCTCCAAGGGCGTCTGCATGCTGGCCAACAAGGCCTTCGCCGCGTTCTACAAGCTCGGCTCGGACTACGGCCTGATCGTCTACGAGCTGCAGGCCGACGGATCGCTCAAAGGCTATTGGACGATCGCCGATCGGGAGGGCGTCGGTGGGGAGATCCTGACGCCGCAACGCTAGCCGCATTCCAGCCTACGCGGCTTCCTTCTCGTTGCCTTCGCCGACCCTGGCGGCGAGGGACGCTGCCATGAACTCGTCGAGATCGCCGTCCAGCACCTTCTGGGGATCCGACCGCTCGACGTTGGTGCGCAGGTCCTTCACCATCTGGTAGGGCTGCAGCACGTACGAGCGGATCTGATGGCCCCAGCCGATGTCGGTCTTGCTGGCCTCGGCGGCCAGCCGCTCGGCCTCGCGCTTCTGCAGCTCCACCTCGTACAGTCGCGCCTTCAGCATCTGCATCGCCTTGGCCCGGTTCTGATGCTGGCTGCGCTCCTGCTGCACGGCCACGGCGATGCCGGTCGGGATGTGGGTGATGCGGACTGCCGAATCGGTCTTGTTGACGTGCTGGCCGCCGGCGCCCGACGCCCGGTAGGTGTCGACCCGCAGATCCTTGTCGAGGACCTCGATCTCGATGTCGTCGTCGACCTCGGGATAGACCCAGACCGAGGCGAAGCTGGTCTGCCGCCGCGCGTTGCCGTCGAACGGGGAGATTCGCACCAGGCGGTGCACGCCGCTTTCGGTCTTGAGCCAGCCGTAGGCGTTGGGACCTTCGACCTTGAAGGCGCACGACTTGATGCCGGCCTCCTCGCCGGCGCTCTCCTCGAGCCAGCTCACCTTGTAGCCACGCCGCTCGGCCCAGCGCGTGTACATGCGCGCCAGCATCTCCGCCCAATCCTGCGCCTCGGTGCCGCCGGCACCGGCGTTGAGCTCGACATAGGCGTTGTTGGGATCGGCCTCACCCGACAGGAGCGTCTCGAGCCGCGCCTTGGCCGCTTCCGCCCGCGCCTCGGCGAGCGACCGCTCCGCGTCGGCGATCATGGTTTCGTCGCCCTCGGCTTCCGCGAGCTCGATCAGGGCGACATTGGTGTCGACGGCGTCGCGCAACCGGCGAATCGTGGCCAGAGCGCTCTCCAGCCGCGTGCGCTCGCGCATCACCGACTGCGCCTGCTTGGGATCGTTCCACAGCGCCGGATCCTCGGCGCGCGCGTTCAGCTCGTCGAGTCGGACGATCGCACGGTCGTAGTCAAAGACGCCTCCTGAGGAGCGACAGCGACTCCTCGATCTCGTTGACCATGGCTTGAGCTTCGGCGCGCATACTATCTCCTTACCTGGACCGTCGTGCCGCGGCGCGTGCCCGTTCCCGGGCGGGCCCGGGACCCGCCGACCGCAAGATCAATAGGTCTCGCCGGTGCCGGTCAGGCCGGGCCGCCGGCCACCGCCGGCCTGCTGCGGGCCGCCGCCGTCTATACCGGAATACTGCCCCGAGCCGTCAAGCGGCGTCGAGTTGAAGCCTTCGGAGCCAGGCTCGGTGCCCGGCTTGAACACCTCGTCGACCGCACCGCCTTCGTAAGAGTACTTGACCATGCGCAGGCCGGGCGGGATGCGGAAGGGCGTCGGCGGCTTGTCCCTGAATATCTCGCGCGCGATTCTTTGGTAGATCGGAGCAGCGTTGCCGCCGCCGGTCTCCTGGTTGCCGGGCCCGAGCGTGCGCGGCTCGTCGAAGCCGATGTAGACCCCGATCGTGATGTCAGGCGTCGAGCCGAGGAACCAGTTGTCGCGGGCGTCGTTGGTCGTGCCGGTCTTGCCGGCAATCGGCCGCCCGAGGGAGGCAAGCTGGGCCGCCGTGCCGCGCGTCGTGACGCCCAGCATCATGCTGACGACCTGGTAGACGGACCCCGGATCGTGGAACGGCTTGCGCGGATCGACGATCTCGGGCGGCGTCGGTGCCGCGCTCCGTGCCTGCTCCCCGCAGCCGCGGCACGTCCGCGGCTCGTGCCGGTAGATCGTCCTGCCGTTGCGATCCTGAACGCGGTCGACCAGGCTCGGCGTGATCTCGAGCGCACCGTTGGCCAGCATGGCGTAGGCCATGGTCATGCGCAGCAGCGTCGTCTCGCCGGCGCCCAGCGACATCGGCAAATAGGCGCCCATATGATCGGTGACGCCGAACTCCTTGGCGACCTCGACCACCTTCTTCATGCCGACCTGCTGAGCGATGCGCACCGTCATGAGATTGCGCGACAGCTCGAGCCCTCGGCGCACCGTTGCCGCGCCGAGGAAGTCGCCGCCGTAGTTCTTCGGCGACCAGATCGGCTGGCCGTAACCCGGGTCGTAGCTGAACGGCGCATCGAGCACGATGCTGGCCGGGGTGAAGCCGGCATCCATCGCCGCCAGGAAGACGAACGGCTTGAACGAAGAGCCAGGCTGCCGGGCCGCCTGGACGGCGCGATTGAACTGGCTGCGGCCGTAGGACCATCCGCCGGTCATGGCGAGCACGCGGCCGGTCTGGGTGTCCATCACGACGACGCCGCCCTCGACGTTGGGCACCTGGCGCAGCGCATAGGTCCTGGGCGGATAAGGCTTGTTGCCGGTGGCGGTCGTGACCTTCTCGACGACGATCACGTCGCCCACGGCGACGACGTCTCGCGGAGCGCGGGGCGGGGCGCCGACCCGCTGCTCGGGCAGGGTCGGACGCGCCCAGGTCATCTCGGCAAAGGGAAGCGTGCCCTCGCCGTCGGGCAACCCGACGAGCTGCACCGCTTGTGCCTCGACCTTGGCGACGACGGCGAGCTGCCACGCCGGCGGCCCGAACAGCGGCCGGCGCTGGGCAATGCGCGCGAACTCCTCCTCCCACACTGTCATGTCGGAAATGCGGGCATGGGGGCCGCGCCAGCCATGGCGCCGGTCATAGGTGATCAGGCCCTCGCGCAGGGCATTGTCGGCGGCCGCCTGGATCACCGGGTCGAGCGTGGTGCTGACGGTCAACCCGCCCTCGTACAAGCCCTTCTCGCCGTAGGCTGCCATCAGGTTGCGCCGAACCTCCTCGGCGAAGAAGTCGGCCTGCACCACTTCCGTGGCGCCGCGCCGCCGCAACTGAAGCTTCTCCGCCTTTGCCGCCTGCGCCTCGGCCGCGGTGATGTAACCGTCGTCCTGCATGCGACCGAGCACGTAGTCGCGCCTGGCGTGGGCCTCCTTCTCGTTGCGCTGGATGTTGTAGCGGTTCGGCGCCTTGGGCAGCGCCGCGAGATAGGCGATCTCGGACAGGCTGAGCTCGTCCAGCGAGCGGTCGAAATAGTTGATAGCGGCCTGGGCGACCCCGTAATTGCCCGAGCCGAGGTAGATCTCGTTCAGGTAAAGCTCGAGGATACGCTCCTTGGAGTAGGTTTCCTCGATTCGAAATGCCAGGATCGCCTCTCGGATCTTGCGCGCCAGGGTCGCCTGGTTCGACAGCAGGAAGTTCTTGGCTACCTGCTGGGTGATGCCGGAAGCGCCTTCCAGCCTCTTGCCGGGATTTGTCACATTGGCGATCATGGCGCGCACGACGCCGATGAAGTCGATGCCGGGATGGGTGAAGAAGCGCTGGTCCTCGGCCGCGACAAATGCCTCGAGCACGCGCTTGGGCATCGCGGCCACCGGCACGAACACCCGCTTCTCTCGGGCATACTCGGCAAGCAAACGGCCATCGGAAGCATAAAGGCGGGACACCGTTGCCGGCTGGTAGTCGGCAAGCTGCTTGTGATCTGGAAGGCCATGGCTGAAATGCCAGAACAGGCCTCCAACAATTCCGGCGCCGACGATGACGACGGCCGTGGCGAATGCCAGCAAGACTTTGAACAGGTTCAACACGGCCTTTTTCTACGTCGAGCCTTGTGAAGCAGCAACGAAAGAGCGTGCTTCAGACTTACGCCTTTCTTGTGGCGGCCCTGAAATGGGCATCGACCGAAGCCCGCAGCGCCCGGGCGAGCGCCATCTGATGTTGCGATATCGTGAGCAGCCTTTCGTCATGCGGATTGGACAGGTATCCCAGCTCGACCAGGGCCGCCGGTATGTCGGGCGACGTCAGCACGGCAAACCCGGCCTGGCGATGGGTACGCGGCAGAAGCCTCACGCCATTGCCGGCGAAGGACTGCACGATCGTGTTGGCCAAACGACGCGAGTCGTTGACTGTGCCGCGCTGGCTCATCGAGAACAGCGCCTGGGCGATCGCATCGGGCTGGTGCGCAAAGCGGAAACCGGCCATGGCGTCGGCCCGGTTCTCGCGCGCGGCGAGCATCGCCGCTTCGCGATCGCTGGCGCCCTCCGAAAGGGTGTAGACGGATGCTCCACGGACCGCCGAATCGGGATGAGCATCCGCGTGGAGGGACAGGAACAGATCGGCCTTGGCGGCCTGCGCACGGGCAACCCGCTCGCGCAAGGGGACATAGCTGTCGCCACTTCTGGTCAACATGACGCGGTAGGCGCCGCGGGCCTGCAACTGAGCCTGCAACTGCCGGGCGATGGCCAAGACGACGCCCTTCTCCTGGGTCCCGCGCGCCCCGATTGCCCCGGGGTCGCGGCCGCCGTGCCCGGGATCGAGCGCAATCAACCTTGCCCGCGCCACCGGCTTCGCAGGAGTAGCAGGTCTGACCGCGGGCGCCGGTAGCTGGCGCGCCCTCTTCTTGGGTGCAGCGTCCGCTTCCCGCGCGACGGCAGCCATGCCGGCCGCAAGGGCGGCCAGCGCAGCACACAGGTCCCGACGGCGAAGGGCAGGCATGGCTGGTTCAGGTTTATGAATAGATTGCCGACAATTAACGTAACAACTTCATCCCGATACACAAAAAGGTCGATAATTTCAAGGCAAATCAATTCCTTATAGGATAGTGTGAACGAGCCTCAATCTTTTGATTGTCGCTCCCTGCCGAACCCCGTATGTTGCGGGTCGCGAGCAGTCGCCGTCGTTCGAAGCGCCCTCCTCCAGGGGTTGGTGCGCTCCGACGGCAGTCTCCGAGCCGGGTCGAGCTTGCGCTTTGCTGAAGTCAAGTGCGGCGGACCTGCAGA
>JALHMO010000171.1 GCA_022844015.1 Reyranella sp.
AGTTGCGCACGGTCAGCCAGCTCACGACGTTGGTCGGAATGTGGTCGACGAAGATGAACCACAGCGCCAGGCCGCGGAACAGGTCGAGCCGGATGTCCCGGCCGGAGGCGATGACGGGCGAGGCGGCCATGACCGGTCATTGGTATCCCAGACGACACGGCGAGGCTACCGGCGTCGCAACCCGGTCTCCGTCAAGAGGTCGACTTGAGGACCGCCTCTATCTTCTGGGCGAGCTCCCTCCTGGCGTACGGCTTCATGAGGAACTGCACGTCCGTCTCGAGGTCGCCCCGGCCCACCAGGGCGCCTTCGAAATACCCCGAGGCGAACAGCACCTTGAGGCCGGGGCGCAGCTCGGTCGCCTTGGCGGCAAGGGCGCGGCCGGCGAGGGCGCCCGGCATCACGACGTCGGTGAACAGCAGGTCGATATCGTCCTCGCGCTGCAGCACCGCGAGCGCTTCCTCGCCGCTCCCCGCAGAGACCACGCTGTAGCCGAGGCGGGACAGCTCGTCGACAGCATGCTCGCGCACATGCTTGTCGTCGTCGACGACCAGGATCCTCGCCGCCGTATGCAGCGCTACAACCTTCGCCGATCGCGGCTCGGTCGCCGGCGCCCGCTTCGCCTCGGAGGCTTCGTAGGCGATCATGCCGTAGCCCGCGAACCTCTGGCGGCCGCCGGAGAGCGGCCGCAGGATCATCCTCGCCTCGAACCGGCTGCCGTCCTTGCGCACGAAGCGGCATGTCGTCTCGTGGCGGCCCCATTGCAGGGCGTCCCGCAGGGCGGCGCTCGACTGGCCGGTGACGATGTCGGCCTTGGTGAACAGCTCGGAAAATCGCCGGCCGACGATATCCGCCTCCGCGTATCCCAGCAGCTCGCGCGCGCCGGCATTCCATGTCCGGATGGTGCCCTGCGGATCGAGGATAACGATCGCGTAGTCGGTCAGGTCATCGACGAACAGCTGCAGCAGCTCCCTGTCGTTCGCCGTCATCATGGTTCCGCTCCTTCGCTGCTCACGTGCCCGACCTACCCGCTAGCGCGACGGTGCGAGGCGGCCAAGGCCGGTGTCGTCGTTGGCCGCGCCGAGGGTGCTGCGGATGATCCTGGCGAGATCGGCCTTTCTATGGGGCTTGGCCAAAAGCTTCACCCCGCTGTCCAGCTGCCCATCGTGCTGCAGCGCGTTCTCGGAGTAACCCGACATGAACACGATGCGCGTGTCGGGCCATTGCCGCTCGACTTCCTCGGACAGGCCCTTGCCGTTCAGCCGGCCGGGCATCATGACGTCGGTCAGCAACAGGTCGAAACGGGCGATGCGCAGCGTCTCGAGCGCCTGGTCGGCGTTTGCGGCGTGCTCGACGTGATACCCCAGGCTGCGCAGCTGCTCGGTGACGATGGAGCGTACCGACTCCTCGTCCTCGACGACCAGGATGCTTTCGTCGCCTCCCGGCATGGCTTGCCTGCGCGAGGCCACCGCCGCCGGCACCGCCGCGGAACCCCGCCTGAAGTACATCGACACCGTCGTGCCGCGGCCGATCTCGCTGGCGATGACGACATGGCCCTTCGACTGGCGGATGAAGCCGTAGACCATGCTGAGGCCGAGACCGGTGCCCTTGCCGGTTGCCTTGGTGGTGAAGAACGGCTCGAAGACCCGCTTCAGGACCTCGGGCGGCATGCCCGCGCCGCTGTCGGTGACGGACAGCATGACGTAGTCGCCGGGAAGCAGGTCCTCGTCGTCCTGCCGCGCGACATAAGCCTGATCGAGCGTCACGTTTCGGGTCTCGATCGTCAGGCGCCCGCCCTGGGACATGGCGTCGCGCGCATTGACGCAGAGGTTGATCAGCGATGTCTCGACCTGCGAGCGATCGACGTCGATCGACCAGAGGTTCGAGGCGGCCAGGGTCTGCAGGTCGATGTGCTCCCCCAGGGTCCGCCACAACAACCGGCTGGTCGAGGCGACGAGATCGTTCAGGTCGGTCGCCTCGGGTTTCAGGACCTGACGGCGGGAAAAGGCCAGAAGCTGGCGCGTCAGCTCGGCCCCCCGTTCGCCGGCCTCGAAGATGCGCTGCGCCCGATTGGCGATGTCGGCCGGCGCGGTCTCGTCTTCCAGGATGGCGCCGGCATTACCCAGCACGATCATCAGGATGTTGTTGAAATCGTGCGCAACCCCGCCGGTGAGCTGGCCGACCGCTTCCATCTTCTGGGCCTGGAATAGCTGCTCGCTGGTCTGGCGGTGGCTGTCCATCGCCTCCTGGCGCAGATGGGTTTCAGCCGCGACGCGCCGATCGAAGAGCACGGCGAGGATGGCCATCAGCAGGACCAGCGACGCGATCAGCGCGACGATGGCGGCGAACAGGGCGTTGTCGGATGCGCCGGCGCCGGGCGCATGAGCGGTCTCGGCGAAGCAATAGGTCGACGCCATGGCCGTGTAGTGCATCGCGGCGACCGCCAGTCCCAGGATCAGCGCCCCCGCCACCTCGCGCAGATGACTCGATCCGACGAACGGCAACCTGCCGACGAGGTCGCGCGTCTGCAGGGCGATGATCGCCAGCACGACGGCGACGATCAGGGACGCGAAGAACAGGATCGGGTCATAGCGTACCAGGGCGTCGAGCTGCATCGCCGACATGCCGGTGTAGTGCATGGCGCCGATCCCGGCGCCCATCAGCACCCCGCCGATCAGCAGGCGGCTGGTCGTGACCGTTGGCTGGGCGACGACGTGCAAGGCAATGCCTGCGGCCAGGACGGCCGGCACGATCGACAAGGCGGTTACGACGGGATCGTACGCGACCGGGATCGGAAGGACATGGGCCAGCATGCCGATGAAGTGCATCGCCCAGATGGCGCCCCCCATGGCGACGGCGCCGATGGCGAGCCAGCCCAGGCGCAGTCCCTTGTCGCGTAGGTCGGCGATCCGGGTCGCGAACTGCAGGAAGCCATAGCTGCCGAGTGCCGCCACCAGATAAGACAGGAAGACGAGCGCGTAGTTGTAGCGCCCCGATAACGACTGGGACGGGTCGGCACCCAGCGCAAAGTAGCTCGAAAGGTCCATCGGCAAATGCCCCCGAATGCACCTGCGGACCGTCGGTTAGTACAGGATCGTACTGCCCGACGCCAGCCGGCAGAGGACGCCGCTCATGGGACGGAGGAGGCAGCGCCGGGACCTTCGAGTATCTCGTCTTCGGCTTTCCCTCGGTCCCATGACGGGACGCCTCCGCCGTGAACCAGGGCTGTTGCCTATGGCAGGAAGCCGTCATCCCGGCCGGAGCCGAGCGCAGCGAGGCGCAGTGGAGGGACCTTTCTTGCTTCGGGATCGGCAAGAAAGGTCCCTCCACTGCGCCGCCCTACGGCCGGCTACGCTCGGGATGGCGTGCTTTTCCTGATGCGATAGCCCTGCCCGATCACGCCGTGGAAGGGGAGGAATCCGACGCTTTTATCCAATCACCTTCTTCGCGCGCAGCGCGGCAATCTCGCTGTCGGCCAGGCCGGCGACCTCGTGCAGGACACGGTCGGTGTGCTCGCCGAGCGCGGGCGGTGGCCGGCTATCGTCGACCGGCGTGTCCGAGAAATGGTAGTTTGAGCCGATCAGGGGAACCGGGCCGACGCGGTTGTGCTGGTAGGTCTTGAGCATGCCGCGGCGCTTGACCTCGGGCTCGTCGAGCGCCTCCTTCATGGTGCGGATCGGCCCGGCCGGCAGGTGGCGGAATTTCTGCGCCCAGCTCTCCTTGGTGTCGGTCCTGAGTACCTCTTCCATCAGCCGGGTCAGCTCGGGCTTGTTGGCGACCCGCTGGGCGATGGTCGAGAAGCGCGGATCGGTCACCCACTCGGGATGGCCCATCGCCTTGCAGGTGTCGGTGAACAGCTTCTGGTTGGCCACCGCCATGTAGATCTTGCCGTTCTTGGTCTCGAACGAGCTGTTGGGCGCCGACGCGAAGTGACCGTTGCCGGCGCGACGCGGCTGGTCACCGCCGATCAGGTAGTAGGAACCCATGTTGCCGAGCGAGACGAGCGCAGTGTCGTAGAGCGCCAGATCGATGTGCTGACCTTTGCCGGTGTCGTGGCGCGCGAACAGCGCGGCATTGATCGCCGCCACCGAATGAATCGCCGTCATGGTGTCGACGATGGCGATGGCATGGCGCAGGCCCTCACCGTTGGCCTCGCCGTTGACGCTCATCATGCCCGACTCGGCCTGCAGCACCGGGTCGTAGCCCGGCCGATCCGACAGCGGTCCGCTCTGCCCATAGGCCGAGATCGACAGGGAGATCAGCCGCGGGTAGCTGCCCCGCAGGCTGGCATAGTCGAGGCCGTACTTCTTGAGCACGCCCGGCCGGAAATTCTCGACCATGACGTCGGCATTCGCCAGCAGCTTGTGCACGATCGCCTGCCCCTCGGGCTTGGTGAAGTCGAGCGCGATGCTTTTCTTGCCGCGGTTGAAGGCCATGAAGAAGTGGCTCTCGCCCTGCTCGCCGCCGGCACGCGGGCCGGCGCCCTTGCGCGTGTCGTCGCCGCCGTCGGGATTCTCGATCTTGAGCACCTCGGCGCCCATGTCGGAAAGGATCTGGGTGCACATGGGGCCCGCGATGACGCGGGAGAAGTCGACGACACGAATGCCGCTGAGCGGTGGCCTGCCTGACTGTGACATGAATGCAAGGTAGGGCTGCGGGCTGCGCGCTGTCCATCCGCGGCCATTGCAATAGATTGGGCCCTCATGACCCCATTTCGCATGTCACTCTCTCGCCGCTCGTTCCTGATCGCCTCGCCCCTCGGTGCCGCGTTGCCGCTCGCCGCGCACCGCGCCGCCGCCCAAGGCAACGGCTACCCGGCCAAGGCGATCCGCATCATCGTGCCGTTCGCTCCCGGTGGATCGGGCGACATCACCGCCCGCCTGGTCGGCAAGTACATCGAGGACAAGGCCGGCCAGCCGGTCGTGATCGAGAACAAGCCCGGCGCCAACGGCATCGTCGGCGTCCTGGCCGCCAAGTCAGCGCCAGCCGACGGCTACACGTTGATGCTGGCCACCACATCGACCAACGCCGCCAACATCCACATGTACAAGAACCCCGGCTACGACCCGGAGAAGGATTTCCAGGTGGTCGGCGTCATCGGCTCGAGCGGCGCCTTCCTGGTGGTGCCGGCGGACAGCCCCTACCGCTCGCTGGCCGAGCTGCTGGCCTACGCCAAGGCCAATCCCGGCAAGCTCAATTTCGGCTACTTCAACGCGAGCTCCCAGGTGCCGGCCGAGGTGCTCGGCAAGCGGGCGGACGTCGACTGGCAGGGCGTCGCCTACAAGGCGATCGGCAATGCCTGGAACGATCTCTATTCCGGCGCCATCCAGTTCATGTTCGTCGACCTCACGGCGGGCCGCGGCCAGGTCGTGGCCAGCAAGGCGCGGCCGCTCGCGCTCACCCTGCCGCAGCGCAGCCCGCTCTATCCCGATCTGCCGACGCTCGCCGAGAGCTTCCCCGGCTTCACTACCACCGGCTTCCTCGCCGTCGCCGTCGCCAAGGCGACCCCGCGGCCGATCCAGGAGAAGCTCAACGCGCTGATCAACGAGGCCATCTCCTCGCCCGACATCGCCAATCGCCTGGCCAACGAGTTCGCCCTCAACTCGAAGCCGCTGACGCTCGACCAGTGCGCGGCGCAAGACCGCGAGGAGCGGGCCAAATGGGCCGACTACGTGAAGATCGCCCGCATCGAGCCGCAATAGGGACGGCGGCCACGGTCATCGATGTCCTTCACGCCGCATCCTGCGCACCACGCGGCGCAGCCCTGGAGGGTCGTGCCGTCTATCCAGTCCATAGGTGTTCGTGTAGTGGGTCTGCTCGATGATCAATAAGTCGATTGGCCCTGCGCCCACCACGGCCCAGCGTCGTGGGCTAGCGGCCTGATGACCGATATGCAAATCGGGGCGATTGCATGGGCCGAAGTGCTGGCACACATCGAGACCTGACGGCAAATATGAACACTAGGTCTCGAGCTATGGACAACCAGGCGGACTGGCGCCTCCGAAGCTCGACCGCAGTGCTGGTTTGGCTGGCGCTGGCGGCCATCATAGTCGCACAAGCGGTGCCGTTCACGTACGGCTACCGGCGCTCGGCGGATGAGATAGACTTTCTCGTGGCATTGTTCGGCGGGTGGCGCTCCGTCGAGGAGTTCGCCAAGTCTCTCGCTGCCGCGCAGGGGCGATTGGGCTTCTTTGCAGTAATGCCCCTCAATGTTCTCGGCGCCTACTTGGCAGATGGTTACCTTGCGCGCTGGATCTTTGTGCTTCTGCACTTCGGCATGCTCGCGCTATTCGCGGCATATTTCTCGATCCTATCGGCGACCCACGTGGTGCGGCCGCTACTCGTCGTCCTGGTTACCTTGCAGTCGATCGGCGGGGTCCACGACTACATGCCGCCCGTATCTTATCCGCTGCAGAACACATTGCCGATCCTCGCCCTGCTGATTGCACGCTGCACCATTCTTCTGGCGCAGCGGCACGGCCGCTGCGCTCCGTACATGCTGTGGCCGGCTCGGATCGTCTTCCTGCTCGCTGTGATGACGACAGAGTATGCCTTCCTGCTCGGCACCGCGCTGCTTGCCGCCGAGTACGGCGTGGCGCTGGCGCGAATCTGGCGGCGCAGCGCCTCGCGGCGCGAGGCGCTGGTCAGTGTCTTCACGCGAAGGCCATTCCTGTATGACGCCGCGATCGTCGCGTTCACCCTTGCCGCCTATCTGGCCTACCGACAGTTCCACCCTTCCGCGTATGCGGGCAACGTAATCGATGCCGGGTTCGATGTGGGTCGAGTTGTAGAGACGACGATACGCCACACTCTCGCGGGAACGATCTTCTCCAGCGAGCTCCTCAGGTCTCTTCCGAATGACGCTTTGCCGATGGCCATCGTGATAGGTGTCCTGACCGCCGCCTGCTTGTTCGCCGTGCTCTACGACGTGCGCGACCTACCGTTGCCCCTGGCGACCGCCTTGGGCTCAGCTCTTGCAGTCGCCTATGTTACCTTTCCTTTGGCCAGCAATGCCCAAAAGCAAATGTGGTGTGTGGACCATGGCGCCTGTGGTTGGCTCGATAGTCGAATCTCCTATCTCGGCTTCGGCGTCATAATCGTTTGCATGATTGCCATGGTGCTGCGGTACATGCCGAACTATCGGACCACAACGGCTATGGTCGCAGTAATTTCCGGTTCGATGGGCCTGATCGCGGCAACCACCTACGCCCGCAATCTTCACGACGGTTTGGCCATGGCAGCTGACGCGAAGGCATGGGAACGAGCGGCCCTACTCGCATGCTACCCGGAAGTTCAACCGGCTGCCGATCTCCCGCTCCTGAGGTTGATCGATCCCGAACGGTTGGTCCGCTTCCACCCGGGAACCGATACGGCGAGATTCTGGCGCCACTACATGATATTCCTGCGCACTAGTCGCTCCTGCCCGGACGACGCTGCCAGCCGACTGTCCGTTCTGCGACAGGTGAATGAACTTGGGCCGACCCTCTCCATCGGTCAAACGGTCCGTCTCGCGGACAAGTCCGCTAATCGCTATCTCGGCATGGGTTGGTCCCAGCAAGAGCCGTGGGGAGTATGGTCCGTCGCCGAGCGGGCGAACCTGGTTTTCCTTCCACGGTATCCACCCGGCACAGACGGGCTGCAGTTGCGTGCGGTCTTCCGGCCTTATGTCCGTCCATCAACCGGTCAACAGACGATCTCGGTGTCGGTGAACGGTCGCCTCGTAGATGAGTGGACGATCAGCAAGGGGATGATCGATAAAGGATGCTGCGAGCGCACCATCGCCCTTGGTCGAGAGCCAACGGTTGCCGATGAGGTCGAGGTTACCTTCCGCATACACGATCCACGTAGTCCAGAGGCGGATCGGGAGATCGTGGACGATCGTCGACTGGGAATGTTCCTGCACTCGATGACCCTAACCGGCCCGGCCGATAGGGAGAGGTGAGATTCGCCTCCATGAAAGTTGAAAAATCGCCAAATTGCTGCGAGGGATAGGTATGTCCATCCTTCAGCGATTGCAGCGATCGTACCAAGCCTTGATCGGCGCGGAAGAACCGGCAGCACCACCAGCACCGCCCGTATCGAGGTTACCCGCTGTCGAACCGCCGACCTTGAAGGAAGGCCAGATCGACGTTCGCGAGCTGATTGCGCGCTACGATGCGGCACGACATGCCGAGTTGGCGGATGCCTACTTCGAGCCGCGGATGAACAACATCGTGCTGCGCCGCAAGCCCTTCATCACCACTCACGAGATGGTCCAAATTCTGACGGCCTTTGCGCACGTCGTCGAGGAACTGCGGATCTTCCCGCGGGTACGCGTTCTCGATTTCGGCGCCGGCACCGCCTGGTCGAGCCGCTACCTCGCTAGCCTCGGCTGCCAGGTGACCGCCATCGACGTCTCGAAGAACGCGCTGCAGATCGGCAAAAGCATCCATCAGGAGGACCCGACGACACGCGACTTGCCGATCGAGTTCCACGTCTTCGATGGACGGTCGATCCCGGCCGCAGAAAAGTCCTTTGATCGCATTCTGAGCTTCGACGCTTTTCACCATGTCGCCGACCAGAAGGCGGTGCTGGCCGAGTTCTCACGCGTGCTGCGCGACGACGGCGTTGCGGCTTTCGCCGAGCCCGGCCCGTATCATTCCCTGATGCCTTCCTCGCAGATGGAGATGCAGGCCTACGACGTCATCGAGAACGATATCCGGGTCGAGGAGATATGGGACATGGCGCAAGCCTGCGGCTTCGCCGACATCAAGCTGTCCTTCACGATGCCCCACCAGACTTTGGTCTCGCTCGACGACTTCAATCGCTTCCTCGAGCAGAGATCGGCACCGGACGACGTGGTGTTTACGCATCTCAATAGCCAGATTCACCTGAACCGGCGCGTCTTCTTCCTTTACAAGTCGGCGACGCACGAGCCCGACAGCCGGTTCATCTCCGGGCTGAACTACAACATGGACCTCGTCGAGGTGACGCCGGTCGGGCCCGATACTATCCGCCTCACGCTCGTGATCGAGAACACCGGCGGGGCGACCTGGCTGCCCTCGGGCTATGAGCCGGGCAACGTGAATGTCGGCATTCACCTGAGATCGCCCGACGGCCGCATGCTCGACAACGACTACACCCGCCTCCCGGTGTCGAGCGAGCGCGTGCGGCTCGGCCAGAAGATCGAGGTCTCGGGGACCATTCCCCGCCCCGACGTCGACGATTTTCAGCTCGAGCTGGACCTGGTGGCCGAGGGCGTCATCTGGTTCGAGATCGTGGGCGGCAAGCCGATGAAGCTCGCCTTTCGCGATCGAGCCTACGTCGGCAGCCGCTAGCGCGATGCTCGACCTGCTGGCCGGCATTCAGTCTCCGACGGACCGGGAATGTGTTGCAGGCGATTGCCATCGCCGGCGGGCCGAGTCACGCTGGGCAGGCCAGCAATTCCGCCCACCACGCAGGTTCCCGCCATGACCCAGCCCGCTCATCCCGAAGGCCTGTCGATGCTCGACAAGCGCCGGATCGAGGCCGAGATCCTGAAGGAGGTCTACGAGACCCTGAAGCAAAGCCACGGCGAGGAGACGGCGCGCCGGACGATCGCCGAATCGGTGCGCCGGTCGGCCATCGAGCAGGCGCGCGCCTTCGCCGCCGCAGCGCCGGGCGGTACGTCCCTCAAGGCGTTCCAGGACGTGATGCCCTTGTGGACCAAGGGCGGCGCCCTCGAGATCGAGGTCAAGGAAGAGAGCGGCGACAGCTTCGCCTTCAACGTGGTGCGCTGCCGCTACGCCGAGACCTACAAGGCGATGGGGCTGGGCGAGATCGGCCACCTGCTCTCGTGCAATCGCGACGGCGCATTCTGCGAAGGCTACGACCCCAAGCTAAAGCTCGCGCGCAGCCAGACCATCATGCAGGGCGCCAGCCATTGCGACTTCCGCTACACGTACGAGAAGTGACCCTGGACGGCGCCATCGCCCCATCGAACAGCTCATCCCGCGAGCTCGTCTATCTGCCGATGGGCAGTGGCAGGAGCCGCGTGCAACGGCAGTGAGCTCGTCCCCTGGCGCGCAAGAAGGCGTACGTCCCGAACAGAACATGGTGCATCGATGCGAACCCCAAGCGAGAACGCCCGGCTCGTCGATCAGGCCTATCGGGAAGGCGCAACGCGGCTCGAGTGCGGCCCCAGCATACTGACCATCGAATCGACGTCGATCTGCAACTTGCGCTGCGTGATGTGCCCGCATGCCATCGATGCCGTTCAGCGCCCCAAGCACATGCCGGGAAGCGTCATCGACAAGCTGTCGGGCGTGCTGGCCCTCGCCTCCGAGGCGCAGCTGCACGGCATCGGCGAGCCGCTGTCGAGCCCGGCCTTCTGGAGTGCGCTGGAGAACCCGGCCATTCACCCCGATTGCAACCTCAACATCAACACCAACCTGACCCTGCTCAACGACCGCAAGCTCGCCCTCCTGCTCGGCGTGAAGGCGCGGCTCAAGATCAACGTGTCGATCGATGCGGCAACCGAGCGGACCTACGCGCGCATCCGCGGCGCCGAGCTCGGCGAGGTCGTCGACAATGTCCGGAAGCTCGTCGCGGCCCGTGGCGACAGGCAGCGTCCGATCGTCTACATCAACATGACGTTGATGCGGGAGAACATCGAGGAGGCAGTGCCGTTCGTCGAGATGGCGCACCGCCTCGGCGTCGATGGGGTCTTCTTCTTCCAGATGAACCATCAGCCCCCGGAGCAGATGGAGAGGTACAGGATCGACCGGGACGACTGGCATTTCGACTACACGCAGCAAGGTCTGTGGAACTTCAAGACCCTGTCCAACCGCTGCCTGAACGAGGCGCTGGAACGTGGACGCCAGCTCGGCATGCCGCTGTTTCCCGAAGGCCTGGCGGGTCTGTTCTTCGATGACGTGCCGGCAGTGACGGCCGTCGCCGTGCCCGCCGTGGTCCAGGAACCGCCCGCCGAGGCTGCCGGGCCAACGCCTGGCCAAGCCAACCCGGAACCGCGCGACTGCCGCGCGCCATGGGAATGGTCCTTGATCACGACCAATGGCGAGGTCCTCCCGTGCTGCTACGGGGCGCCGCCGGTCGGCAACCTGAACGACTCGTCGTTCGAGGAAATCTGGAACGGCGAGGCGATGCAGACCCTTCGCAAGTCCTTGAGCGAGAATCGCATTCCCAAGGCGTGCGAGAAGGGCATCTGCAAGTACGTTCTCAATGCTCGGCTGGCCAGGGAGGAAGAGGAGTTCCGCCGCAGCGAGGCGGACAAGGCCGAAGCCGAGCGCCGCCGCGGCCTGCGTGGCCTCGCCCTGGCCGGGCTCGACCTGCTGCGCAGGCGCTAGTTCAGGAACTCGGCAATCACCAGGTGGTTGTCCTTCAAGGGCCACGTCCGCGTCGGGATGACCTCGTTGTTGAGCACGGCCACCACGGTGCGCGGGTTGGCATCGAAGGCGAGCTTGCCGAGCGAGGCGCCCGGCACGCCGTCGTTGATGCCGGGCGGCACCTTGCCGTCGAGCGTGAACTTGTCGCGGCCGACGCCGAAATAGCCGCGCGGCCGGCTCATGGCGACGATGGCGGCGGCGCTCTCGTCGCCCTTGCCGAGGATGCCGGGCCGCAGGTGCACGACGTCGCTCGAGCGCAGGAAGGGCGAGCGGTAGGTATGGGTGACCGGCTGCGCCGCCATGCGCAGCACGAACTCGTAGTGGGCATCCGGCCTGGCAACCATGGGGCCCCATGCGCCGTCCTCGCCGGTGACCTTGCGGTGAACCGCCAGCGCGCTCTTGCGCTCGCCGGTCCTGCTGTCGACCTCGAAGACCTCGACCTCGGCATCGGCGACCGGGATGTTGGTGTAGACCCCCTCGGCGATGCCGGTGACGCGGCCGTTCAGCACCGGCAGCGGCTCTTGGGCGATGAACATGCTGGCCGGTGCCCGGCCGGCGACGAACTCGTACATGGCTGCGAAGGCGAGCTTGTGGAAGGCCACCTCGCGGTGGTCGAGGCCGTCCAGGACGACATTGCGCGCGCCCCGCAGCTCCGAGGCGTCGTAGCCAACGCCGGTGGGCTTGCCCGGGGCGCCGACGAAGCGCGCGTCGGGCTGCGAGTACTTGTCGTTCTTGTCGGAGCGGATCGCCATCATATCGACGCCGGGGATCAGGTCGTCGGGACCGGCGTTGAGCTCCTTGAGGAACGGGAAGGCGCCGTTGAACTCGCTGCCCGCCAGGAGGCTGTCGGAGATCACGATGCCTTTGTTCGGCGTGCCGCACAGAACGGCATGGCTGACCGACGCCGCACCGCCGCCATGCACGAGATAGCTGCGGATGGCGTTGCCGCCGCGCGACGAGCCGACCAGTGCGACCTTGCGTCGCCGCGTCGCCTTGAGGACCTCGGCGACGAAGGCCGCGAGCTGCCTGGTCTGATCCTCGGCCGACGACCGGAACGGCTCGGGCCTCGCATCCTCGCGACGCGCATTGGGATAGATGAAATCGATCGGGAAGAGCTGGTTGCGCTTGTAGCCGTTGGCCTCGAAGCGCCACAAATTGTTGATCCACAGCGCGCTCGAATCGCCGTTGCCGTGCACGAACACGACCGGCGGGGGTGCCGCCACGTCGGTGACCTGGCGACGCGGCGGCGCGGGCTGCGGCGTCGGCTGGCGCGGCGGCAACTGCTGGCCGAGCGCCAGCGTCGGCCACAGCGCCATGGCGCCGCCGAGCAGGGCACGGCGCCCGGGTCTCGCACCCCTGCGGTCCTTTCCCCCAGACATCGGCCTCATGTTGGCAAAAGCCGATAGCCGACGCTACGCTCGCGATATGTCCATTTGTTACGTCGACAGCCCGGTCGGCCGCCTGGCGCTCGAGGCCGATCACGACGCCGTGACCGGGGTGCGCTGGGCAGGCCGCGGCGAACGGGCGGTCGACGGCAGGCCGAGCCCGGTTCTCGCCGAGGCAGGCCGGCAGCTCGCCCGCTACTTCGCCGGACGGCTGGAGCGCTTCGACCTGCCGCTCGCCCAGCACGGCACCGACTTCCAGAAGCGCGTCTGGGCGATGATGCGCAAGATCCCCTACGGCGAGACCGCGACCTATGGCGGCCTGGCAATCGCCCTGGGCTCGGGTCCGCGGGCGGTTGGCATGGCGTGCGGACGCAACCCGATCCCGATCATCGTGCCCTGCCATCGCGTGCTCGGCGCCCGTGGCACCGAAGGCGGCTACTCGGGCGGCCGCGGCCTGCCGACCAAGCGACAGCTGCTCGCTCTCGAGGGCGTCGTCCTGGCCTAGGATCCCCGTCATTGCGTCGGCCGAAGGCGCCGGTTACGGAGAAGCGAATGCGCGTGCTGATCACCCGGCCGGAACGCGAGGCGACGACGCTGGCGACGGCGCTCGGCGAGCGCGGCCATGCGCCCGTCGTTGCGCCATTGTTCCGGCTCGACATCCTCCATCCGCCAGCCGACTTCGCCGAGGCGCTGGCAGCCTGCCAGGCCGTCCTGCTGAGCAGCGCAAACGGCGCGCGTGCCCTCGCCGAGGCGAGCCCGCAGCGCGCCAAGCCGGTGCTGGCCGTCGGCGACACCACGGCGGGCACGGCCGAGGGGCTGGGTTTCACCACCGTGGCGTCGGCCGCGGGCGACGGCGCCGCGCTGGTCGAGCTGGTGCGGCAGCGCCTCGATCCCAAGGCGGGCCCGCTGGTCCATGTCACGGGAACCGGGATCGCCGTCGACGTGGCGGCGAGCCTGGGCGGCGACGGCTATGACGTCCGCCGCTTCGCGCTCTACGAGGCGCGTGAGGAGGCGGCATTACCCGAGCCGGCACGTGCGGCATTGCAGGAACGCGCGGTCGATGTCGTGACTTTCTTCTCGCCGCGCGCCGCCGCCGTGTTCGGCAGGCTGATCGAGGACGCCAGCCTCGGCGACACGCTGCGGGACGTCACGGCCGTCGCCATCAGCCCGGCTGCCCTGGCCCCGCTTGCCGACCTCCCTTTCAAGGCCACGGTCGCGGCGGTGCGACCAACTCGCCAGGCCGTGCTCGACGAGATCGACCGCCTGGCCGAAGCCGGCGTACAAGGACAGGCGAGCATGAGCGACACCCCTTCCTCCCCGACGCCTCCTTCCGCGGCCGAGCCCGCGCCGCCCGTCGTCGAGGTTCGGCGCGGCATCGGCATCGTCGGCACGTTCATCACCGGGATCGTCGCCGCCTCGGTCGTGCTGGCCCTTGCCCTGACGTCGTTGCCGTTCTGGCCGGAGCCGCTCCAGGCGCTGTGGCGCGGCAAGGCGATGGCGGTCGCGCCCGCCCCAGCCGTCGACCTTCAGGCCGTGCGCGCCGATGCCAGCACGGCGGCTGCGGCTGCCGTCGAGGCCGCCAAGCGTGAGCTCACCGCACGCCTCGACGACCTCGAGAAGCGCGTGAGGGCCGCGGCGACGGCAGCCGCCGAGCGTCCTGCCAACGCGGAACCGGCACTGGCCGAGCTGCGCAGCAAGTTAGAGGCGCTCGAGCGCCGAGCCGCGACGCCGGCCCCGCAACAGGCGATGCCAGCGCCGCCTCCTGCCCCGACCACGAGCAGCGACGCCGAGAAGGAGCTGGCCATCCTGTCGCGCGAGATCGCTGCCCTGCGCACCGCGATGCAGGCGCTCGACCAGTCGGTCGCCGCCCAGAAGGACGAGCAGGCGCGCCAGCGCGAGCAGACCAGGACGATGTCGGAGGCGATCGGCGCGCGCGGCTCGGCCGATCAGAAGGCGCTGATCGCCGCACGCGCCTCCGCCGTGATCGGTGTGGCAGCGCGGTTGAGCGCGGCACTCGAATCGGGCCTGCCGTTCACCGTCGATCTCGGCCTGCTGACGCCGCTGGTGCAAGGCGACGCCAAGCTCACCGAGATCACCACGTCGCTGCAGCCCTATGGTGCATCGGGCGTGGCCTCGCGCACCACCCTGGCTGCCGAGTTCCCCGCCGTCGCAAAGGCGGCGCTGGCCGACGATCTCGCCGACGATTCATTCGGCGAGCGGCTGTTGGGCAAGCTGCGCGGCCTGGTCTCGCTGCGCCGCGTCGGCGACGTCGAGGGCGATTCGGTCGAAGCCAGGCTTGCCCGTGCCGAGACCGCCCTAAAAGCCGGCGATCTCGCCAAGGCGGTGGCCCAGATAAAGTCGCTGCCGCCGCAGACCGGCAAGGCGACCGAGGCTTGGCTGAAGCGCGCCGACGCCCATCTGGCGGCCGAGCGGGCGGTCCAGCAGCTTGCCGCCCATGCCGTCGCCCTGCTCGGCACGGCGCGCTGAGCCGAGTCCATGACCTTCCTGCGTACCCTGATCTGGTTCGCCATCGCCGCTGCCGCCATGCTGGGCGCCGTCTGGCTCGTCCGGCGGCCCGGCACCGTCACCGCCGAGTGGCACGGCTGGCGCCTCGACACCAGCGTCGGCATCGTCCTGGTGGCGTTCGTGCTGCTGATCGCCGCGTGCTTCGGCGTGTGGCTGCTCTATCGCTGGATCGTCGGCGCGCCCGGTGCGCTGATCGACGGCTGGGGCGAGAGCCGGCGCCGCCGCGGCTATCGCGAGCTGACCCAAGGGCTGGCGGCGGTGGCCGCCGGCGACGGCGTCGAGGCGCAGAAGCATGCGCGCAAGGCCGACCAGCTGCTCTCCGAGCCCGGGCTCACGCTGCTGCTGTCGGCCCAGGCGGCCCAGCTCAACGGCGATCGTGACGCCGCCAACCGTGCCTTCACCGCCATGCTCGAGGACGAGCAGATGGCGTTTCTCGGGCTGCGCGGGCTGATCGGCCAGGCTCTGCGCGAGGGCGACCGGGCCAAGGCGCTGGCCTATGCCGAGCGCGCCTTTCGCCTCAGGCCGCAGACGCCGTGGGTGGTGCACTCGCTGTTCGACATGCAGGCCCAGACCGGCGACTGGAAGGCCGCGCAGGCAACGCTCGATTCCGGCCTGCGCCGCAAGGTGGTCGTCGCCGACACGGGGCGCACCCTGAAGGCCCTGCTGCTGGTCGAGCGCAGCCGCACCGCCGAGCGCGACGGCAACGCCGGCGATGCCCTGGCGCTCGCCCGCGAGGCGTTCGGCCTCGCGCCGGAGCGCATCGCCGTGACCCGCCGCCTGGCCGAGCTGCAGATCCAGACGGGCGATGGCAAGCGGGCGATGAAGACGCTCGAGCGCGGCTGGGCGATGGCGCCCCACCCGGATCTCGCCAGGCTCTATCTCGAGGCATCGGGCGAGAACGAGGCGCTGAAGAAGGTCGGCGTCGTGCGGCGCCTGGCCGAGAGGAACCCGGACGACATCGAGAGCCACGTCGCCCTGGCGCAGGCCTCCATCGAGGCCGGCCTGTGGGGCGAGGCACGGCGCCATCTCGAGACGGCGGGCGGCGCCAGCCCGACGGCCCGTATCTGCCGCCTGATGGCCGAGGTCGAGGAACATGCGAGCTCCGATCCGGCCCGCGTGCGCGACTGGTTGGGGCGGGCGACCGATGCGCCCTCGGATCGCAGCTGGCGCTGCTCGGCCTGCAGCGCCCATCACGAGAGCTGGCGCTCGGTGTGCGAGAGCTGCGGCGCCTTCGGCACCCTGCAATGGCGCGCGCCGGGCACGTTCGGCCAGATTCTCCCGCCGGAGGAGAAACTCGCCTTGCCATCCGCGGAGGTGGCGAAGACCTGAAGGTATCTGCTGATGGTCTTCCGGATCGCGAGCGTCCCGCTC
>JALHMO010000172.1 GCA_022844015.1 Reyranella sp.
AACTCCGCCACCAGTGGCGCGCTCCCAGCCATGAGCTTCCCTCTCGCAGCGCCACCATTTTCTCAGCATCGTGGTGCGCGCCGGCGTGCTGGGGGTCTCCCCAGCGAAGCTGGGGAGGAGCAAGGAAGGCGCGCTCTCGGCAATGAGCTTCCCTGGCGGCGCCATCCAGACTGGACGCCGCGCCGCCAATGTCCCAAAACGGTCACGAAGCCGGAGAGTGCAATGCAGCATTTGTTGGAGGAACTGGAGCGCAGGCGCATTGCCGCGCGGCAGGGGGGAGGCCAGCGCCGCGTCGAGGCGCAGCACGCGAAAGGCAAGCTGACGGCGCGCGAGCGTATCGACGCCCTGCTCGACCCTGGTTCGTTCGAGGAGTTCGACATGTTCGTCGAGCACCGCTCGATTGATTTCGGCATGGAGAACCAGAAGATTCCAGGTGACGGCGTCGTAACTGGCCACGGCACGATCAACGGCCGGCTGGTCTACGTCTTCAGCCAGGATTTCACGGTCTTCGGCGGTGCTCTTTCCGCCATGCATGCGGCCAAGATCTGCAAGGTCATGGACATGGCCATGAAGGTCGGCGCCCCGGTTCTCGGCCTGAACGATTCGGGCGGCGCACGCATCCAGGAGGGCGTCGATTCGCTGGCTGGCTACGCCGACGTGTTCCAGCGCAACGTCATGGCCTCGGGCGTCATTCCACAGGTTTCCATGGTCATGGGGCCGTGCGCCGGCGGCGCGGTCTACTCGCCGGCCATGACCGACTTCATCTTCATGGTGAAGGACAGCTCCTACATGTTCGTGACCGGCCCCGATGTCGTGAAGACGGTAACCCATGAGACGGTCACGCAGGAGGAATTGGGCGGCGCGCTCACCCACACTCAGAAGTCGGGCATCGCCGACCTCGCCTTCGAGAACGATGTCGAGGCGCTGCTGCAACTCCGCCGATTCGTCGACTTCCTGCCGTCGAGCAATCGCGAGAAGGCACCCGTCCGGCCAACCCTCGATCCGGCCGACCGCGACGATGCCTCGCTCGACACGCTGGTGCCGGAGAACCCCAACAAGCCCTATGACATCAAGGAGCTGATCCTGAAGGTCGTCGACGAGGGTGATTTCTTCGAGCTGTCGCCGGAGTGGGCCGGCAACATCGTGGTCGGCTTCGGTCGAATGGCCGGCAGCACGGTGGGCTTCGTCGCCAACCAGCCGATGGTGCTCGCCGGCTGTCTCGACATCGACAGCGCGCGCAAGGGCGCTCGCTTCGTGCGGTTCTGCGACGCCTTCAACATCCCGATCGTTACCTTTGTCGACGTGCCGGGCTTCCTGCCGGGCACGGCGCAGGAATACGGCGCCATCATCAAGCACGGCGCCAAGCTGCTCTATGCCTATGCCGAGGCGACGGTGCCCAAGGTGACGGTGATCACGCGCAAGGCGTATGGCGGTGCCTACGACGTCATGGCGTCCAAGCACCTGCGCGGCGACGTCAACTATGCCTGGCCGGGGGCGGAGATCGCGGTGATGGGTGCCAAGGGTGCCGTCGAGATCATCTTCCGCTCCGATATCGGCGACGCCAACGCGATCGCCAAGCGGACCGACGAATACCGGCAGAAATTCGCCAACCCGTTCGTTGCCGCCAACCGCGGCTTCATCGACGACGTGATCATGCCGCACGGCACGCGCCGTCGCGTCTGCCGGGCGCTCAAGATGCTCGAGAACAAGAAGCTGGAGAACCCCTGGCGCAAGCACGGCAACATCCCGCTGTGAGGGAGTGACGTGAACCCGATGTCAGACGGCGCGGGCAAGCGCGACTTGCCTCATCCTGAGGAGCTGCGCGAAGCGCGGCGTCTCGAAGGATGGGATCGAGCACTGCGCGTGCCTCGACCCTTCGAGACGGCCGCTACGCGGCCTCCTCAGGGTGAGGAAAACGACAAGGGCATCAAGTGACCCTCTCCCCCGAAGAGCGGATGCGGCGCGCGCGACCGGTGCGGCTGCACCTGATCGTGGCGTTGTTCGCGCTGCTCGTCCTGATCGCTGTCAACGCGCTGTTCGGCAGTCGCTATCCCTGGTGGCTGTGGGTTTTGACCGCGTGGTTGCCCCTGATCGTCGCGCACGCTGCCTGGTCCAAAGGACTGTTCGACCGTACCAAGAAGGAACCGTAAGCATGGCTGCCAAGAAGCCGCCCTTCGACAAGATCCTGATCGCCAATCGTGGCGAGATCGCCTGCCGCGTGATGCGCACCTGCAAGCGGCTCGGCATCAAGACGGTGGCGGTCTACTCGGAGGCCGACGCCGACGCCCTGCACGTGCGCACTGCCGACGAGGCGGTCCTGATCGGCCCGCCGCCCTCGACCCAGTCCTACCTGCTGGTCGATCGCATCGTCGAGGCCTGCAGGAAGACCGGCGCCCAGGCGGTCCATCCTGGTTACGGCTTCCTGTCGGAGAAACAGGAATTCCAGGAGGCGTTGGCCAGGGCCGGAATCGTGTTCATCGGTCCGGATGCGCATGCCATTCATGCCATGGGCGACAAGATCGAGTCCAAGAAGCTCGCCTTGGCGGCCGGCGTCAGCACGGTGCCGGGCTATCTGCATGCGATTCCCAATGCCGAGGAGGCGGTGAAGATCGCCCGCGAGGTGGGCTATCCGGTGATGATCAAGGCCTCGGCCGGCGGCGGCGGCAAGGGCATGCGCATCGCCTACAACGACGAGGAGACGCGCGAGGGCTTCGGGTCGGCCACCAACGAGGCCAAGGCGTCGTTCGCCGACGACCGCGTTTTCATCGAGAAGTACGTCGAGGAGCCGCGCCACATCGAAATCCAGCTGATCGCCGACGGCCACGGCAATTGCCTGTACCTGTGGGAGCGCGAGTGCTCGATCCAGCGCCGCCATCAGAAGGTGATCGAGGAGGCGCCGAGCCCCTTTCTCGACGCGGCGACGCGCAAGGCGATGGGCGAGGAGGCGGTCGCGCTCGCCAAGGCGGTGCAATACAAGAGCGCCGGCACGGTCGAGTTCATCGTCGACAAGAACCGCAAGTTCTACTTCCTCGAGATGAACACGCGCCTGCAGGTCGAGCATCCGGTGACCGAGCTGATCACCGGCCTCGATCTCGTCGAGCTGATGATCCGCGTCGCCGCCGGCGAGAGGCTGCCGCTCACGCAGGAGGAGCTGAAGCTCGACGGCTGGGCGGTCGAGGCGCGGCTCTATGCCGAGGATCCGTTCCGCAACTTCCTGCCCTCGACCGGGCGCCTGGTGAAGTATCGAGAGCCCGCGGCGGGACCGGATGTGCGCGTCGACACCGGCGTCTTCGAAGGCGGCGAGATCTCGATGTTCTACGACCCGATGATCGCCAAGCTCTGCACCTACGGCAAGACGCGCATCGATGCGATCGAGCGCATGCGCCGCGCGCTCGACGAGTTCTACGTGCGCGGCGTGTCGCACAACGTGCCGTTTCTGGCCGCGCTGATGGCGCATCCGCGCTTTCGCGAAGGCAGGCTCACCACCAACTTCATCGCCGAGGAGTTCAAGGGCGGCTTCACCGCGGCCCATCTGCCGCCGCGCGATCCGGCGCTGCTGGCTGCGGTCGCCGCGGTTGTCGACCGCATCAAGTCGGAGCGCACCGGCACGCTGCAGGACAGGCGCGTGGTGATGCTCAATCGCGAGCCGGTGGCGCTCGAGGTGACGAGTTCCCAGAAGGGCTATACAGTCAAGGTGGGCAAGCGCAAGCTCGCGATCGAGACCTTCTGGTCGCCCGGCGAGCCGTTGTTCCATGCGAAGATCGACGGCCAGTCGGTGGCGGTGCAGGTCGACGCGGTGGGATCGGGCTGGCGCCTCATCAACGAGGGCGGCCAGGCCGAGGCGCTGGTGCTGACGCCGCGGCAAGCCGAGCTCTACGCCCTGATGCCGGTCAAGGCCGCCCCCGACACATCGAAGTTCCTGCTCTCGCCGATGCCGGGCCTGCTGTCCTCGATCGCTGTGGCGGAGGGGCAGGACATCAAGGCGGGCGAGGTGCTGGCGGTCGTCGAGGCGATGAAGATGGAGAACGTGCTGCGGGCCGCCCGCGACGGCACGGTCAAGATCCTGCACGCCAGGCCCGGCGACAGCCTGCGCGTCGACCAGAAGATCATCGAGTTTGCGTGACCTGCAATTCTCCACCGCTTGGCTTGCGGGTCGGGAGAGCGGAGCAATCCATCTGAGGCAGCGCGTATGAGGGTCGTTCGCGTGGTCGTGGCCGGCAGGGTCCAGGGCGTCGGCTATCGCGACTGGACGCAGGCGGTGGCGCGGCAGCTCGGGTTGCGCGGCTGGGTGCGCAATCGGGTCGACGACTCGGTCGAGGCGCTGTTCGCGGGGGAAGCGGCGACCGTCGACAGGATGGTCGCGGCGTGCCGGCGCGGTCCGTCTCTCGCGCGGGTCGACACGGTCGAGGTACTGCCTGCCGTCGAGGCGGACGTGCCCGATAGCTTTACACGGCGGCCGACGGCTTGACGGCCAGCTGTCTGCCGAACACCTCGTCGAATGTCGCTGCCAGCGCCGCATCGAGATCGGCCAGCGTCACCGGCAGGCCGAGATCGACCAGGGAGGTCACGCCGTGGCCGCTGATTCCGCAGGGCACGATTCCGGCATAGTGCGAGAGGTCGGGCTCGACATTGATCGACAGGCCATGGAACGACACCCAGTGGCGAATGCGCACGCCGATGGCCGCGATCTTGTCCTCGCGCGGCTGGCCGCCGGCGAGTCGCGGCTTGTCGGGACGGCCGACCCAGACGCCGACGCGGCCCGTCCGTCGCTCCGCTGTCACGGCAAAGCGGGAAAGGGTGCGGATGGTCCACTCCTCGAGGTCGGAGACGAAGCGTCGCACGTCCTGCCGTCGCGCCCGGAGATCCAGCATGACGTAGACCACGCGCTGGCCAGGGCCGTGATAGGTGTACTGCCCGCCGCGCCCTGTCGCATGGACGGGAAAGCGTGTCGGCTCCAGCAGGTCCTGCGCCTTGGCGCTGGTCCCTGCCGTATAGAGGGCCGGGTGCTCCAGCAGCCAGATCAGCTCCCCGGCGCGGCCGGCGCGGATGTCGGCGACCCGCGCTTCCATGACGGCAAGGGCTTCCGGGTAGGGGACCATCCCGCCGGACAGGCGCCATTCCGGCTGGTTCATCATTGCGGCCGATCCATGAAGAAAACATCGGGGCTGGCGACGTCCGGCGCAATAGGGCTCGCAGTCGCCTTGCCACTGGGTGGCCTATTTGGTATCCCCCGCCCCATCGACCCGGCGCGGCCATGGCGGAATTGGTAGACGCGCTAGCTTGAGGTGCTAGTGCCGCGAGGCGTGGAAGTTCGAGTCTTCTTGGCCGCACCAAACTCGCCGGTTCGATCGAAAAGGGTAACCCTATCGCCGCCTTCGGGCGGCCCTTTTTGTTGATGGGGTCGAATAGGCAGCAGCGGAGGCCGGCGTGGCGGACGAATTGACCGAAAGCGCGCTGCGCTACCACCGCCTGCCGCGCCCCGGAAAGATCGAGGTCGTCCCGACCAAGCCGCTGGCGACCCAGCGCGACCTCTCGCTCGCCTATTCGCCGGGCGTGGCGGCGGCCTGCAACGAGATCGTGCGCGATCCGGCCACGGCGGCCGAGCTGACCGGCCGGGCAAACCTGGTGGCCGTGGTGACCAACGGCACCGCGGTGCTGGGCCTCGGCGCCATCGGCCCGCTGGCTGCCAAGCCGGTCATGGAAGGCAAGGGAGTCCTGTTCAAGAAGTTCGCCGGCATCGACGTGTTCGACCTCGAGCTGGCGCAGAACGACCAGGAGAAGCTGGTCGAGATCGTGGCGGCGCTCGAGCCGACCTTCGGCGGCATCAACCTCGAGGACATCAAGGCGCCCGAGTGCTTCTACGTCGAGCAGAAGCTGCGCGAGCGCATGTCGATCCCGGTGTTCCACGACGACCAGCACGGCACGGCGATCATCGTCGGCGCGGCGGTGCTGAACGGGCTGTCGCTGGTCGGCAAGGACATCGACAAGGTCAAGCTCGTGGTGTCGGGCGCCGGGGCGGCGGCGCTGTCGTGCCTGGGCGTGCTCGAGAAGCTCGGCCTGCCGCGCGAGAACATGTGGGTCACCGACATCGTCGGCGTGGTGTGGAAGGGTCGCAACGAGCTGATGGATCCGTGGAAGGAGCGCTACGCCCGCGACACCAAGGCACGCACCCTGGCCGAGGTGATCGGCGGCGCAGACATCTTCCTCGGCCTGTCGGCGGCGGGCGTCCTGAAGAAGCCGATGGTGGCCGAGATGGCCGCCAAGCCCCTGATCTTCGCCCTGGCCAACCCCAATCCCGAGATCACGCCGGAAGACGTGGCCGCGGTGCGCGACGACGCCATCATGGCGACCGGCCGCAGCGACTATCCCAACCAAGTCAACAACGTCCTGTGCTTCCCGTACATCTTTCGCGGCGCGCTCGACGTCGGGGCGAAGACGATCAACGACGAGATGAAGATCGCCTGCGTGCGCGCGCTCGCGGCGCTCGCGCGCAAGGAGCCGTCCGAGGTGGTGGCGCGTGCCTTCGGCGAGCAGGCGGGCGGCTTCGGGCCGAGCCAGATCATCCCCAAGCCGTTCGACCCGCGCCTGATCGTCGAGCTCGCCCCGGCGGTCGCCAAGGCTGCCATGGATTCGGGTGTGGCGACGCGTCCGATCGCCGATTTCGACGCCTACCGCCAGCAGCTCAGCCAGTTCGTGTTCAAGTCCGGCCTGATCATGCGGCCGGTGTTCGAGCAGGCGCGCCGCACGCCCAAGCGGGTGATCTTCAGCGCCGGCGAGGACGATCGCGTGCTGCGCGCCGTGCAGATCATCCTCGACGAAGGCGTCGCCCGGCCGATCCTGATCGGCCGGCCCGAGATCGTCCGGCGGCGCGCCGAGCGCCTTGGCCTCGGCTTCCGCCCTGGCATCGATGCGGAATTGGTCGATCCGTCGAGCGATCCGCGATACGACCGCTACTGGAGCGCCTACCACCAGCTCATGGAGCGGCGCGGCGTCACCGAGCCCACGGCGCGCAACCTGGTGCGCTCCAGCCCGACCCTGATCGCGGCGCTGGCGGTGCGGCTGGGCGACGCCGACGCGATGATCGCCGGCGCCTATGGCCGCTTCCGCACGCACTTCAATCACGTGCGCGACGTCATCGGCACCCGCGAGGGCGTGAAGAACATGGCGGCGCTCAGCCTGCTCGTCATGCCGACCAAGTCCCTGTTCATCGCCGACACCTACGTCAACGACGATCCGGATGCCGAGACGCTGGTCAACATCACGCTGCTGGCGGCCGACGAGGTGCTGCGCTTCGGCATCCAGCCCAAGGTTGCGTTGCTGTCGCATTCGAGCTTCGGCAGCTCCGATCATCCCTCGGCGCGCAAGATGGCGCAGGCCGTGAAAATGCTGCATGAGCGCGCGCCGACGCTCGAGGTCGACGGCGAGATGCACGGCGATGCCGCGCTCGATCCCGACATCCGCCGCAGCGTGTTCCCGCGCTCGCGCCTCGAGGATGCCGCCAACCTGGTGGTCTGCCCGTCGCTCGACGCCGCCAATATCGGCTTCAACCTCTTGAAGAACGCGGCCGACGGCCTGCATATCGGCCCAATGCTGCTCGGTACGGCACTGCCTGCCCATGTCCTCACGCCGTCGGTGACCGCCCGCGGCATCCTCAACATGACGGCGCTCGCGGTCGTCGAGGCCCAGCGCCTGGCCGAGGCGCGGGGATGAGCGGCGACGCGGAAATCCTCGACGAGGTCCCGCCGGAGCTGTTCCGGCGCGTCGAGGCCGCGCTCGCTGAAGATCGCACCGAGGAAGTCAGGAGCCTGCTGGCGAGGCTCAGCGCCAGCGGCCAGGCGTTCGTCCTCGAGCAGCTCACCGAGCCCGAGCGGGACAAGCTGGTCGGCATCCTCAAGCGCGACCTCGATCCCGAGGCGCTGATCGAGCTCGACGAGGAAGTGCTCGAAAGCGTCCTCGAGCAGCTCGACAGCAAGGATATTGCCGCCGCTGCCCACGAGCTGGAAGCCGACGACGCCGCGCTGATCCTCGAGGACCTGCCGGAGGACGAGCGCCGTCAGGTCCTGGCCGAGCTGCCGGCCGACGAACGCGCGGATATCGAAAGGGCGCTGGCCTATCCGGAGGGTACCGCCGGCCGCCTGATGCAGCGCTCGCTGGTCAAGGTGCCGGACGGGTGGACCGTCGGTGAGGTGATCGACCATTGCCGCGAGGCGACCGACCTGCCGGACGACGTCTACGACATCTTCGTCGTCGATGCGACCGGCCGGCTGCTGGGCTCGGTGCCGCTCGGCCGAATGCTGCGCACCAAGCGGCCGGTGCCGATCCGCGACATCGTCGATCCCGACATCCACTCGGTGCCGGCGCTGGCCGACCAGGCCGAGGTCGCCCACCTGTTTCGCGACATGAACCTGGTGTCGTGCCCGGTCGTCGATGCGGGTGGCCGGCTCGAGGGCGTGATCATGGTCGACGACGTGGTCGACGTGATCGACGAGGAGGCGGAGGCCGACCTCCTGAAGATGGGCGGTGTCGGCATCGACGACATGTACGCAAGCCCGGTGCGCACGGCCCGCCTGCGCGCCCTGTGGCTGACCGTCAATCTTGCCACGGCCGTGCTGGCGTCCCTGGTCATCGCCCAGTTCGAGCACTCGATCGAGAAGATCGTGGCGCTCGCCGTGCTGATGCCGATCGTGGCGTCGATGGGCGGGAACGCGGGCACGCAGACCGTGACGGTGGCCGTGCGTGCCCTGGCGATGGGTGAGCTGACGGCGGCCAATGCGTTTCGATTCGTCGCCAAGGAGGCCGCCGTCGGCGGTCTCAACGGCCTGGTGTTCGCCCTCCTGATGGGTGCCGCCGTGGTCGCCTGGTATGGCGATTGGCGACTCGGCACGGTGATCGGCGCCGCCATGATCTGCAATCTGCTCGCCGCCGCCCTGGCCGGCACCTTGATCCCCCTGGGCCTGCAGAAGTTCGGCATCGACCCGGCCGTGTCGTCGACCGTCTTCCTGACGACCGTGACCGACGTCATCGGCTTCCTTGCTTTCCTGGGATTGGCGACGGCGTTCCTGCTGTAGGGGAGAAGGAAAGCATGATCGGCTTCGCTTCCGTCTCCCCTGCGGCTATCCTTGGCTCGGGGAGGTGCCGTCATGCTCGTGATCCGTCGTCTGGTCTGCTCGCTCGTTCTGATCTTTCTTGCGGCCGGTGCGCAAGCCCAGAACAAGGTGCCCGGGGAGCGTGCCCTGGAAGCGCTGGTCAAGTCGTCGCTGCTGACGTTCAACGACGCCAACGTCACCAACAACTACACCGTCCTGCACGCCAAGCTCTCGCAGCCGTTCCGCATCAAGTACCCGGCAGACAAGCTGGCAGAGACCTTCAAGGTGTTCCGCGACAAGCGCATCGACCTCGACATCATCGCGGCACTGAAGCCGGTGTACGATCCGGAGCCCAAGGTCGACGGCGACGGCAAGCTGCTCGTCGAGGGCCACTTCGACCCGGGACCGGCACGCGTCGCCTTCGAGCTCGATTTCATTCCGTCCGACGGCGAGTGGAAGCTGATTCGGCTCAACGTCAAGGTCAATCCCAAGTGAGTTCCTTCACGTCCAACTGACAAGACAGGTCCATGATCCGCAATGCGATGCAGCCCTTCGACTTCGGTCTGGGCGAGACGGCCGATGCCCTGCGCGACCAGGTCGAGCGCTTCGCCGCGGCCGAGGTGGCGCCGCTCGCCGCCGAGCTCGACAAGACCGACCGCTTTCCCCGCGAGCTGTGGCCGCGCATGGGCGACCTCGGCCTGCACGGGATCACCGTCGAGGAGGAGTACGGCGGCGCCGGGCTCGGCTATCTGGAGCACGTCGTCGCCGTCGAGGAGCTGAGCCGAGCCTCGGCGGCGGTCGGCCTGTCTTACGGCGCTCATTCGAACCTGTGCGTCAACCAGATCCGGCGCAACGGCAGCGACGAGCAGAAGAAGCGCTTCCTGCCAAAGCTGATCTCCGGCGAGCATGTCGGCAGCCTGGCCATGAGCGAGTCGGGCGCTGGCTCGGATGTCGTGTCGATGAAGCTCAGGGCCGACAGGAAGGGCGACCGCTACGTGCTGAACGGCACCAAGATGTGGATCACCAACAGCCCCGATGCCCAGGTGATCGTCGTCTATGCCAAGACCGATCCCGCCGCAGGCCCGCGCGGCATCACCGCCTTCATCGTCGAGACCGACCGGAAGGGCTTCAAGGTCGCGCAGAAGCTCGACAAGATGGGCATGCGCGGCTCGTCGACCGGCGAACTGGTGTTCGAGGACTGCGAAATCCCGGCCGAGAACGTGCTGGGCGCGGTCGGGCGCGGCGTCAACGTGCTGATGAGCGGCCTCGACTACGAGCGCGCCGTCCTGGCGGCGGGTCCGCTGGGCATCATGCAGTCGGCCATGGACATCGTGGTTCCTTATGTTCACGAGCGCCGACAGTTCGGCCAGGCGATCGGCGAGTTCCAGCTTGTTCAGGGCAAGCTCGCCGACATGTACACGAGCATGAATGCCTGCAAGGCCTACGTCTACGCGGTGGCCAAGGCCTGCGATCGCGGCCAGACCACGCGAAAGGATTCGGCCGGCGCCATCCTCTACGCCGCCGAGAAAGCAACCCAGGTGGCGCTCGACGCCATCCAGTTGCTGGGCGGCAACGGCTACATCAACGACTATCCGACCGGCCGCCTGCTGCGCGACGCCAAGCTCTACGAGATCGGCGCCGGCACCAGCGAGATCCGGCGCATGCTGATCGGCCGCGAGCTGTTCGCCGAGAGCGCCTGACGGTTGACCGGGCGATCGGCTTTCCGTACACGGTGTGTACGAAAAACCGATCATGCCACGCTATCTCACAAACCGGGATATCGCCGACTTCCGCGCCGAGCTGTGCCGGGTCGCGACCGAGCGATTCGCCCGCTTCGGCTACGACGGCGTCACCATGCGCCAGCTTGCCGAGGCGCTGGGCTGCAGCCCCAAGACGCCGTACCGCTACTTCAAGGACAAGGCCGATATCCTGTCGACCGTGCGCGCCCAGGCGTTCGCCAGGTTCGCCGAGGCGCTCGAGGCGGCCGCGGAAAGCGCCACCAACCCGATCGATCGCATGCGGCGGGTCGGCGGCGCCTACATGCGATTTGCCGCCGAGCATCCGCACGCCTATCGCATCATGTTCGAGATCGACCAGCCGATCGACGACAGCAACGAGGATCTGGCGCGCGAGAGCGAGCGCGCCCACCGGTTCATCACCAGACAGTCCGAGGAACTGGCCGCGGCCGGCCTGATCGACGTCGATCCGGAGCTCTTCGGCTGGTCGATGTGGGCCGCCTCGCACGGCGTCGTGATGCTGCAGAAGGCCGGCATGCTGCAGCACGGGCCCGACCAGCGCACCCTTGCCGAGTTCCTCGGCATGACCATGATGCGCGGAGCGGCGAGGGCGAAGAAGTGAGCGGTTCGCCGGGAGCGCCAATGGGAGAAGAGGCCATGACACCCGGAGTGACTGCCGGCGAACGGTTTCGCAGTTGGGCCGACATCCAGGCCAACGCCGCTCGGGCGGCCGGCGGCTTTGCGGCGCTGGGCTTGCGCGAGGACGATAGCGTTGCCCTGATGCTGCGCAACGATTTCGCGACGTTCGAGGTCAACATGGCGGCGGGCCAGCTCGGCGCCTATGCCGTGCCCATCAACTGGCATTTCACGCCGGAGGAGGCGGGCTACATCCTGACCGACAGCGCCGCCAAGGTGCTGGTCGCGCACAGCGATCTGCTGGCTCAGATCGCGCCGGGCGTGCCGGCCGGCGTCAAGGTGCTGGTCGTGCCGACGCCCGCCGAGATTGCCGCGGCGTATTCGGTTCCGGAGGACAGGCAGCGTGCTCCCGACGGTGCCGGGACCTGGGACGCCTTCATCGCGAGCAGCGTGCCGAACACCGAGCCGCCCAAGGCCTCGCGCGGCAGCATGATCTACACCTCGGGCACCACGGGGCGACCCAAAGGCGTGCGGCGCCGGCCAACCTCGCCCGAGGTGCAGGAGGCCGCGACGAGGGAGATCGGCCGCTATTGGGGCCTCGTTGCCGACCCCTCGATCGTCGTGATGATGAACGGGCCGATGTATCACTCGGCACCGGCGGGCTACGGCATGTTCAGCGCCCGCCTCGGGCTGTCGATCGTGCTGCAACCTCGTTTCGACGCCGAGGACATGCTGCGCCTGATCGCCCGCCACAAGGTCACCCACATGCACATCGTGCCGACGATGTTCGTGCGCCTGCTGCGGCTGCCCGATGCCGTCAAGCGGCGCTACGACGTCTCTTCGCTGCGCTGGATAACCCATGGTGCCGCACCCTGTGCGCCTGCGGTCAAGCGACAGATGATCGACTGGTGGGGACCGGTGGTCACGGAATACTACGGTGCCACCGAGACCGGCGTCGTCGTCTGGCACGATTCGGCGGATGCCTTGCGCAAGCCGGGGACGGTGGGACGTGTCGTAGAGGGCGCCCTGCTGCGCATCGTCGACGAGAGCGGCAAGGACGTGAAGCAAGGCGAGGTCGGCGAGATCTACGTGCGTGGGCCGCACGTATCGGAGTTCACCTACAACAACGATGCCGCCAAGCGGCGCGAGGTCGCCCTCGGCGAGTTGGTGACGGTGGGCGATGTCGGTTACCAGGACGGCGACGGCTACGTCTACCTGTGCGATCGCAAGCGCGACATGATCATCTCGGGCGGCGTCAACATCTATCCCGCCGAGATCGAAGGGGTGCTGATCCAGATGCCGGGCGTGCGCGACTGCGCGGTCTTCGGCATCCCCGACGAGGAGTTCGGGGAGCAGATCTGCGCCTATGTCGAGCCCCTGGCCGGCGAGACGCTCGATGCCGGCCGAGTCCGAGCCTGGCTCGCCGAGCACGTGGCACGCTACAAGGTGCCGAAGCTGATCGAGTTCAGCGCTGCCTTGCCGCGCGAGGATTCGGGCAAGATATTCAAGCGCAAGCTCCGTGCCCCCTATTGGGAGAGGGCGGGGCGCAGCATCTGAAGGAGAGGCATGTCCGACGACGTCACCCTGTCCGGCAAGCTCAGGGCCAAGCTGATCAGCAGCAAGGAGAAGTGGGCCGAGGACGGCCGCCTGCTTACCGGCGAGACCGCGCGGCCCGGCCAGCGGCTGCCGCCCGGGCAGCGCCAAGTCGAGACCTGGCCGGTGCTCGATCTCGGCATCCAGCCCGAGATCCCGACGCATGCCTGGCGATTGTTCGTGGATGGGGCAGTCGACCAGCCGACGACGTTCAAGTGGGCCGAGTTCACCGACCTGCCCAGGACGCGGCTGGTGACCGACATCCACTGCGTCACCGCCTGGTCGCGCTACGACAATGCGTGGGAGGGGGTGACGGCACGCGACCTCATGGCCGTCGTCGGGCCGAAGGCCGAGGCGCAGCACGTGATCTTCCACGCCTACGACACCTACACGACCAACGTCCCGCTGGCGGATTTCGCGGCCGCCGACGTGTTGCTGGCGTGGAGCTGGAACGGCGAGCCGATCAGCCGCGAGCACGGCGGGCCGCTGCGCGTGGTGATCCCGAAGCTTTACTTCTGGAAGAGCGCCAAGTGGATCAAGCGCATCGAGCTTTCGGTGTTCGACAAGCCGGGCTTCTGGGAAGTGCGCGGCTATCACAATTACGGCGATCCGTGGCGCGAGCAGCGCTACGACGAGGAGACCTGACATGGCGTCGGCACACGATTTCACCTTCACAACCATCGACAACAGGCCGCTCGACATGAAGGGCTTTGCCGGCAAGCCGGTGTTGCTGACCAATGTCGCGTCCTACTGCGGGTTCACGCCGCAATATACCGACCTGCAGAAGCTGCACGAAACCTACGGGCCCAAGGGGCTCGTGGTGCTGGGCGTGCCGTCGAACGATTTCGGGGCCCAGGAGCCCAGGACGGAGCCCGAGATCGCCAAATTCTGCGAGACCATGTACGGCGTCACCTTTCCGCTCACCTCCAAGCAGAAGGTGAGCGGTGCCGATGCCCATGCGCTGTTCCGCTGGATCGCGCAGGAGGCGGGCGAGGACGCAGCGCCACGCTGGAACTTCCACAAATACCTGATTGGCAAGGACGGCAGCCTGCAGGGCGCCTGGCCGAGCCGCGTGCGCCCCGGCTCCGGCGAGATCACCGACGCCATCAAGCATGCGCTTTGACACATTCTCCTAGTAAGAAACTGGCGGCTTGCCGCCAGTTTCTTGACACGGCGGGTCGGCCCTCGGGCCGGTGGGGAACTCCTATGAGAATGCGCTGGGAGCGCGCCACTGGTGGCGGAGTAAACTCCGCCAAAGTGGCGCTCATGGGATGTGGAATCACAAGAAGAGCGCCACTGGAGTGGCGCGCTCCCAGCCATGAGCTTCCCTCTCGCAGCGCCACCATTTTCTCAGCATCGTGGTGCGCGCCGGCGTGCTGGGGGTCTCCCCAGCGAAGACGCTGGGGAGGAGGATGATCAGGCCTTCAGCGCGTCCCGCACGGCGGCGAACACGGCATGGAACATCGCTGTCGTCAGCCGGCCGGTGTTCGTGTTGTAGCGCGAGCAGTGATAGCTGTCGGCGAGCATGAGGCCGGCCGACAGGCGATGAAGCCGGCCGTGGACGAAGGGATAGCTGCTGGCCGGCCGGACGGCGAGGGCGCGCAGAACCTGATCGTGGGCGCCCTTGCCCAGGGCGACGATGGCCTCGAGCCTCGGCATCGCTGCCAGCTCGGCCTGCAGGAAAGGCCGGCAGCTGGTGAACTCGGCAGGTATGGGCTTGTTTTCCGGCGGCAGGCAGCGCACGGCGTTGGCGATCCGGCAGCCCACCAGGTGCAGGCCGTCATTCGGGTCGGCGCGATAGATGCCCTGCGCGAAGCCGAACTCCAGCAGCGTCGAATACAGCAGGTCGCCGGCATAGTCGCCGGTGAACGGCCGGCCGGTGCGGTTCGCGCCGCGCAGGCCCGGCGCCAGGCCGACGATCAGGAGGCGGGCGTCGAGCGCGCCGAACGACCGGACGGGCGCGTTGCTCCAGTCGGGATAGCGTGATCGCAACTCGCTCCTGAACGACACCAGCCTGGGGCAGAGCGGGCAGTCGAGCGCCGGCTCGTCGAAACGCGTCGCGGCCATGGGGCGGCCCTCCCGGACGGTCGCCGTCAGGCGGAGCGCGCCTGCTGCACCTCGGGCGAGCCATCTTCGGCCTCGCCGAACTGGTCACGCGTAGCATGGGCCGTCGTCGCCCCTGCAGGACGAGCCGGGCGTTCGGAGGGCATTCGCGCAATCAACGGCGCGAGCTCGCTCAGCTCGATGAAGTCGTCCGCCTGCCGGCGCAGCTCGTCGGCCACCATGGGCGGCGCGGACTTGATCGTGCTGACCACCGAGACCCGCAGGCCCTTGCGCTGCACGGCCTCGACCAGCCGGCGGAAATCGCCATCGCCGGAGAACAGGATCACGTGGTCGAGATGCTCGGCCATCTCCAGGACGTCGATGGCCAGCTCGATGTCCATGTTGCCTTTGATCTTGCGGCGACCCATGGCATCGGTGAATTCCTTGGTCGGTTTGGTGACCATGGTGTAGCCGTTGTAGTCGAGCCAATCGATGAGCGGCCGGATCGGCGAGTACTCCTGGTCCTCGATCAGCGCCGTATAGTAATAGGCGCGGACCAACCGGCCTTTCTCGCGAAACACCTTGAGCAGGCGGCGATAGTCGATGTCGAACCCCAGGGACCGTGCCGCGGAATAGAGGTTGGCGCCGTCGATGAACAGACCGACCCGCTCATTGTCGTAAAAATTGCCCTTCATCGTCATTATCCTTCGAGAATCATAATTGCACGGTGAAAGAAGAATTATTTGCGAACTTCCTGACTGTACCTCGCGACTTTGCCGTTCGAAGTCAAGTCTACGGCGCTGTTCCTTGAACCACAAGAGATTGTAGGTCTGGACAAAAATGTGCCAGGGTGAATACCCGATCTTGATTGGCTTGGGCGGGAATCTCGACCACCCCAGGCTCGGCTCGCCGCGCCATGCCCTGGAAGCGGCCTTGACCCAGCTCGATCGCCTCGGCGTTCGCGTGGTCCGGCTGTCGCCTTGGTATCGATCTGCGCCGGTACCTCCGTCGGATCAGCCCTGGTATGTCAATGCCGTGGCCGAGGTCGAGACGGACCTGACGGCCGATCGGCTTCTCGCCTGCCTGCACGAGGTCGAGGAGATGCTCGGCCGGGTCCGCTCGACGGCCAATGCCGCCCGGATCATCGACCTGGACTTGCTGGATTTTCGCGGTCGGGCCGCTTCGGGAGGAGCCGGCCAGGCGACCCTTCCGCATCCACGGATGACGGGACGCGCCTTCGTCCTGCGCCCCCTCGCCGACCTGGAGCCCCGATGGCGGCACCCGGTGACCGGGGAGGCGATCCAGGCACTGCTGGCAAGATTGCCGCCCGAACAGGGGATCGAGCGTATGTGAGTGCCCCGATCACATCCTCGTCTGCCAAGATTTCGCCCGAATCTCGAACTCCTCTCCGGAACTTCCCGATTGCCGGGGGAGACCCCCAGCACGCCGGCGCGCACCACGATGCTGAGAAAATGGTGGCGCTGCGAGAGGGAAGCTCATGGCTGGGAGCGCGCCACTCCAGTGGCGCTCTTCTTGTGACTACACAT
>JALHMO010000173.1 GCA_022844015.1 Reyranella sp.
GCGCAGCCGACACGACGGGCGCAGCCGGAGCAGGCGGCGCGACGCGCGGCGCCGCGCCTTGCGAAGGGACGGTCGCCATGGCCATGGTTGCCGGCGGCGGCAGGGCAAAGCGGTCGACCGGCTCCTCGCCGATGGTCTCGTCGACACCCTGCTCGACGTACCAGCGCAGCAGGGCGGCCAGGTCCTCGCGGGCGAGCGTCTGCATCAGGGCAGGCGTCTCAGGAAGGCGCCCAGGATGGGCGCCCACAGGGCGGCGTCGGCATGGCTCGCCATATGGCCCTTGTTGGTCGGCAGCTCGACATAGGTGATGTCGATGCCTGCCTTGCGCATGTCGCTGACGTAGCCCGGGCAGAGCGCGATATCGAACAGCTTGTCCGACGGAGACTGGACGTAGAGCACCTTGGTGCTCCTGAGCTTGGCGTAGTCGGCCGTGATGTCGAAGCTGCCGATCGCCTTGCGCAGGACGACCATCGAATGGCCGTCGTAGATCTGCGACCACGCCCTGGCATTGGCGCGGATCGCCGCCTCGCGCACCTTGGGGTCGGGCATGGTCTCGGCCAGGATCTCGTTCTGGCCATAGTTCATCAGCGTCTCGAAGCGTAGTTCCTCGAGCGTGCGCGCGATGCCGCCGTTGGCGTAGTACCAGCCACCGTTCCAGTTGGGGTCGCTGGCCAGCCGCGCCTGCAGCGTCGCGAGCCGGTCGAGGCCGGCCGGCGAGCGCGGTGCCGTCACCGAGGGCACGATCGCCTTCATGAACCCCGGATAGGAGGCCGCCCACTGGAACGACTGGAAGCCGCCCATCGATGGCCCGATCACCGCCACCAGGCCGGGAAGGCCCAGGGAATCGACCAGCAGTTTCTCCGCCGCAACGATGTCGCGCATCGTGATGTCGGGGAAGGTCGGGCCGTAGGGCTTGCCGGTGCGCGGATCGGTGCAGTTGGGCCCCGTGCTGCCGTGCGCCGAGCCCAGGGCGTTTACCGAGACGACGCAATAACGGTCGGTGTCGACCGCCTTGCCAGGGCCGATCAGCCCGTCGAACCAGCCGGCTGCGCCTTCGGCGACGCCGCGGCCCTGCTTGCCCGGCGCATTGCGGCCGGCGGCGTGGTGGCTCGAGGTGTAGCCGTGCACCCCCAGGATGGCGTTGTCGCGGCCCGGCGCCAGCGTGCCGTAGACTTCATAGGCGAGCTCGAGGACGGGCAGGGCCTGCCCCGACTCGAGGCGAAAGTCACGGGCGCTGAAGAGTTTGCTCTCGATTCCGGTCAGCTCTGCCATGGGAATTCCCCTTTTCGGCGGGTGGCGATCCTGTCCCCGACAGGCTATCAACATGCAGGATCGTCGCCGTCCGGCGACGCGTCCATCTGGAAAAGGCATTGCACAGCGAGACTGCGATGGCACGCGAGTCGATGGAATACGACGTTGTGATCGTTGGCGGCGGCCCGGCCGGGCTGTCGGCGGCGATTCGTCTCAAGCAGCTCGCGGCGGAGCGCAACCACGAGGTCTCGGTCTGCGTGATCGAGAAGGGGTCGGAGATCGGCGCCCACATCCTGTCCGGCGCGGTGATCGACCCGATCGGCCTCAACGAGCTTCTTCCCGACTGGAAGGACAGGGGCGCGCCGATCGAGACCCAGGTAACCGACGACCAGTTCGTCTTCCTCAGCAAGACCGGATCATATCGTTTCCCGGGCTTCATGATGCCGCGCCTGATGAACAATCACGGCAACTACATCGTCAGCCTGGGCGATGTCTGCCGCTGGCTGGCGCAGCAGGCCGAGGCGCTGGGCGTCGAGATCTATCCCGGCTTCGCCGGTGCCGAGGTGCTGTACAACGAGGACGGCTCGGTGCGCGGCGTCGCCACCGGCGACATGGGCATCGGCAAGGACGGCAAGCACAAGGATACCTACACCGAGGGCATGGAGCTTCTCGGCAAGTACACGCTGATCGCCGAAGGTGTGCGCGGGTCGCTCGCCAAGCAACTGATGGCCAAGTTCGACCTGCGCGACGGCGTCGACCCGCAGAAGTTCGGCATCGGCCTCAAGGAGCTGTGGCAGGCCGATCCGACGCGGTTCAAGAAGGGCCTGGTCGTCCATTCGATGGGCTGGCCGCTCAGCGAGAGCGGCACCGACGGCGGTTCCTTCATGTACCATTTCGGCGACAACCTGGTCGCCATCGGCTTCGTCGTGCACCTGAACTACGAGAATCCCTACGTCTCGCCGTTCGACGAGTTCCAGCGCTTCAAGACCCATCCCGAGGTCGCCAGGTACCTGCAGGGCGGCAAGCGGCTGAGCTACGGCGCACGCGCCATCAACGAGGGCGGCGTTCAGTCGGTCCCCAAGCTGGTCTTTCCGGGCGGCGCGCTGATCGGCTGCTCGGCGGGCTTCGTCAACGTGCCCCGCATCAAGGGCAGCCACAACGCCATCAAGAGCGGCATGCTGGCGGCAGAGGCTGCGTTCGAGGCGCTGGCGGCCGGCAAGACCGGCGGCGACGAGCTGATCGCCTATCCCGTGAAGCTGAAGGCTTCGTGGCTCTGGAAGGATCTCGACAAGGTGCGCAACGTGAAGCCCGCGCTGCGCTGGGGAACGCTTCTCGGCACCGCCTATGGCGGCTTGGACATGTGGCTGCACGATCTCGGCATCCGCGTACCCTGGACGCTGCGGCACAAGAAAGCCGACCACGAGACGCTGCGCCCGGCCGCCGAGTTCCAGCCCATCCAGTATCCCAAGCCGGACGGCGTGCTGTCGTTCGACAAGCTTTCGTCGGTGTTCCTCTCGAACACCAATCACGAGGAGGACCAGCCGGTCCATCTCAAGCTGCGCGATCCATCGATCCCGATCGCCGTCAACCTGCCGCTCTACGCCGAGCCGGCGCAACGCTATTGCCCGGCTGGTGTCTACGAGGTGGTCACGTCCGACAGCGGGCAGCCACGCTTCCAGATCAACGCGCAGAACTGCGTTCACTGCAAGACCTGCGACATCAAGGACCCGGCCCAGAACATCGACTGGTGCGTCCCCGAAGGCGGCGGCGGTCCCAACTACCCCAACATGTGAGCCGTATGCGACGTACATCCCTCGCGCTGCTGTCGGCAGCGTTGCTCGTTGCCTTTCCCGACCTCGGCATGGCCCAGCAGGGCGGCGCGCCGCAGGCCAGGCCGCCTGCGGCTCGGCCCCAGGCTGTGCCGCGCGGGCCCCAGCTTGCGGCCATCACGTTGAGCGGCCGCTATCTCGCCGCCCGCGTCGCCGAGCAGGATCACGACTACGATTCCGCAGCCGATCAGTTCGACCAGGCGCTGGCGCTGTCGCCTGCCGATCCGGATCTCGTCTATGCGGCCTTCCGCCTGCGCCTTTATGCCGGCCGCATCGATTCTGCGGCGCAGCTGGCGCCGCAGGTCCTCGGCCGGCGCCCGAACGACGGGTTCGCCAACCTGGTGATGGCCGTGCAGGCCATCAAGAAGGGCGACTACAAGGCCGCCGAGCAGCAGCTCGGCCGGGCAGGCGTCGAGAACCAGATGGGCGTGCTGCGCGACTACGTCATGGCGTGGCTGAAGGCGGGCGACAAGGACTTCACGGCGGCGCGCACGTTCCTCGCCAAGCTGCGGCCCTCCGCCGGCGAGCGCGCCGAGGCGCCGGCGCTGGTGATCGCGGCGCAGATCGACGAGATGGCCGGCGACAAGGCGGAAGCCGAGACCAAGTATCGACGCGCCATCGAGCTCGACAGGAATTCGCTGCGCACCACCCTTGCGGTCGCCGAAGGGCTGCGCCGGCTCGGCAAGGCGGACGATGCCAACGCCATCCTCAAGACCTATGGCGAGAAATACAGCGACACCGTCGTCGTCGATGGCCTGGTCGGCGCCAATGCGCCGATGCCCAAGCCGCCGAGCCCGGCCGCCGGAATCGCCGATATCCTGTTCAACATCGGCGGCATCCTCGCCTCCGACCAGCGCAGCCGGAACGGCGATGTCGCTCTCATCTTCTACCAGATGGCGGCAAGCCTGCAGCCGGAGCACGAGTTCGCCTGGCTGATGATCGCCGGACTGTACGAGCAGTTCCAGATGGTGCCCAAGGCGATTGCCTCGCTCGCCCGGATCGGGCCGAGCTCGCCTCTGCATTGGCAGGCCAAGCTGCGCGCTGCCGCCCTCGATGCCCAGCAGGGCAAGTTCGACGAGGCAGTGAGCCGGCTGCGCGTCCTCGCGGCCGAGAAGCCCGACCGTATCGATGCCGCGCTGACCCTGGCCGACCTGCTGCGCGGCAAGGAGCGCTACGCCGACTCCGTGCAGGCCTACGACGCGGTGATAAACCGCCTGCGCAACACCGACGAGCGGCACTGGATGGTGTTCTTCAGCCGCGGCATCGCGTTCGAGCGGCTCAAGATGTGGCCCAAGGCCGAGCTCGACATGAAGAAGGCGCTCGAGCTGTCGCCCGAGCAGCCGCATGTCCTGAACTACCTCGGCTACAGCTGGATCGACCAGGGCATGCATCTCGACGAGGGCATGAAGATGCTGCAGCGCGCCACCGAGCTGCGGCCCGATGACGGCGCCATCACCGATTCGGTGGGCTGGGCGTTCTATCGCCTCGGCCAGTACGACAAGGCCGTGGAATGGCTCGAGCGCGCCACCGAGCAGAAGGGCGACGACGCGACCATCACCGAGCATCTCGGCGACGCCTACTGGCATGTCGGGCGCCGGCGCGAGGCGCGCTTCCAGTGGGAGCGCGCGCTGAACCAGAAGCCCGAGAAGGATCGCATCACCGTGATCCGCGACAAGCTCGCCAACGGGCTGAGCGCTGCCAACGACAAGCCGACCGTCTACGAGAAGGCGGCCGACGGCAAGCAGGGCGGCTGACCTTCGGGTTGCAGTGGGCCACTCGGTGCGGACGGCGCATGCCAAGGTCAATCTCTGGCTGAATGTCGTCGGCCGCCGCGAAGACGGCTATCACCTGCTCGACTCGCTGGTGGCTTTCGTCGATCTCGCGGATTCGGTCGAGGCGCGACCGAGCGACCGTCTTTCGCTCGCGGTGACCGGACCCGAGAGCGCGGCGCTCGCCGGCGAGGGCGACAATCTCGTCCTGAAGGCGGCGCGCCTGCTGGCCGGGCGGGCCGGAATACCGCCGCTTGCCGCGATCGGCCTCGTCAAGCGCATCCCGGTTGCGGCTGGCCTGGGCGGCGGCTCGGCCGACGCCGCCGCGACGTTGCGCGCGCTGGCCGATCTCTGGCGCCTCGCCTTGCCGGAAGACGCGCTGTTCGAGGTCGCCGGCGCCCTCGGCGCCGATGTGCCGATGTGCCTCGCCGGCCGCACCGCGCTGGCGACAGGTATTGGCGACCGTCTGATGCCGGCGCCGGCCTTGCCACCCGTGGCGATCCTGCTGGTCAATCCCGGCGTGGCCTTGCCGACGCGCGAGGTCTTTGCCGCGCGGCGTGGCCCGTTCACGCTCGACCGCCCGGCGCCGCCGCCGTGGCGGGACATGCCGGAGCTGGTGGCGGCCCTCGCCGCGCGCGGCAACGACCTCACCGAGGCAGCGATGTCGCTGCAGCCCGTCGTTGCCGAGATGCTCGCCTTCCTGCGGCGGGACGGCGAGGCGCGCTACGCCGCCATGAGCGGCAGCGGCGCCACCTGCTATGCGCTCTACGACACGATCGCGGCGGCGCGGCGAGCGGCTGCCGCGGTCCCGGAGAGATGGTGGCGTTATGCCGGCGTCTTCGTCTCGGGGGCGGCTTGAGTGGTTGTGACGGCAATCCCCGGCGCGAGTTTCCTGCGTGTTCCGATCATCGAGCGATTCTCTACCCATTGCCGACGTCATGCTCCGATACTTCGTTGCCGAGCCCGGTGAATCTGCGGATGACGCAATCGAGCTCTGACGATGGACTCTGGCTCGTGCCGCCGTAGACTTGCCGCCGATGAAGAACATGATCCTGCGCGAAGGCCGCGGACCGGTCGCCATCCTGTGGCTCAATCGGCCCGCCAAGCGCAATGCCATCACCACCAGGATGATGTGGCGTCTGGGCGATCTGCTGCGCGATTGCCTCGCCGATCGCCGTACTCGCGTGGTCGTGATCGCCGGCAAAGGGCGCCACTTCAGCGCCGGCGGGGACATGAACGAGATGCGCGGCATGGATGTGCTGCAGACTGACGACCGCATGGTCGCCTGGCAGCATAATCTCGAGCTGATCGAGCGCGCCATCAAGCCCGTGATCGCAGCAGTTCACGGCGCCGCGTTCGGTGGCGGGACCGAGCTCGCCATGGCCTGCCACATCCGCGTCTGCAGCGAGAGTGCCCGATTTGCCCAGACCGAGATCGCGCTCGATCACCTTCCCGGCGGCGGCGGGACGCAGCGCCTGCCTCGCCTCGTGCCTTTGTCCATTGCCTACGAGCACCTTCTGCTCGGCGAGCCGATCCCGGCCGCGGAGGCCCATCGCATCGGCCTGGTGAACCATGTGTGGCCCGATGCGGAATTGCTCGAACGCGCCGTCGAGCTCGGCCGACGCATCGCCCGGCGCGCACCGACCGCGGTCCGCTACACGATGGAGGCCGTGAGAATCGGCCTGCAGGGCTCCCTCGACTCGGGGATGCGGCTCGAACGCACGATGGCCGCCCTGGTCAACGAATCGCCCGAGGCCAAGGAAGGCATGCGAGCCTTCTTCGAGGGAGGCCGGCGGCCCGCCGCCAAATGACGTGATGGCGTACACCTTCGCGACACCGCCGGGAGCCGGCATCGACCATCTGTTGCGCCAGGGCGTCGCGCGTGCGCCCGACAAGGTCGCCCTGATCGACGACCGGGGATCGATCACTTATCGGCAGGCCGAGGAGGCCAGCAATCGATTGGCCCGCTGGCTGTACGCGAACGGTGTGCGACGTGGCGACCGCGTCGCCTCGATCCTGCCCAACGGCATTCCCTTCATCGTCGCGGAGCTCGCAATCCTGCGCCTCGGCGCGGTCAAGGTTCCTCTCAATATCCGCTTCGCCGCACCGGAAGTACTCTATGCCCTGGCCGATTGCTCACCGACGGCCTTGATCGCCACTCCCGACTATGCGGCGGGCCTTGCGGCAAAACGTGCCCACCTGCCGTCACTCGCGACGATCGTCACCGTCGGCGGGCCGACGGCCAATTGCGCGGACTACGACGACATCGTCGCGTCGGGCGACTCCTCGCCGCTCGCCTGCACGCCGTTCGACGACGACGATCCGCTGCTGATCCGCTATACCGGCGGCACGACCGGCCGGCCCAAAGGCGTCGTCCATACCCATCGCAGCTACCTCGCCACGGCCCTCGACGTGGTGCGCGAGAATGCGCTGGTCGAGCAGGACACCGCCTTGCACCTGGGCCACCTGAGCCACGGCCTCAATTTCATGTGGCCGGCCTGGTATCTGCTCGGCGCCACGCAGATCCTGCGCGAACGTTTCGATCCCGCGACGACCTGGGCCGATTTCGCGCGCCACGCCGTGACCTGGGTCTACATGGTGCCGACGATGATCCACATGCTGCTCGAGGCAGACGACGGCCGCGCCGACGTCTCGAGCCTGCGCTGCTTCACCTACGCCTCGGCGCCGATGCCCGTTCCCCTGCTGCGCCGCGCCCTGGCCCGCTTCGGCAACATCTTCACGCAGGTCTATACGCTGTCCGAAGCGCCAGTGATCACCACCATGCTGCGCCCACTCGAGCACCTCGAGATCGAGACCGAATGCGGCCCGCGGCTCGCCTCGATCGGCCGTGAGGTTCCAACCTTCGCGCTGCGGCTGATCGATGCCGAGGGCCGCGACGTGGCGCCGGACGAGGTCGGGGAGATCGCCGTGCAATCGACCAACAACATGGCAGGCTATTGGCGATTGCCGGAGGAGACGGCGAGCACGCTGGTCGACGGCTGGTTGCGAACCGGCGACATGGCGCGTCGCGCATCGGATGGCTTTCTCTATCTGTCCGATCGCAAGAAGGACATCATCATCACCGGTGGCTTCAATGTGTGGCCGAAGGAGGTCGAGGATGCGCTGCTCGCCCATCCGGACGTGGCCCAGGCAGCCGTGGTCGGCGTGCCCGACGAGAAATGGGGCGAGATCGTCGTCGCCTACGTGGTCCCAAAGGCCGGCTGCAGTCCTGCAGCCGATCTGCTGGCCGCTCATTGCCTCGAGCTGCTGGCCGACTACAAGAAGCCGCGCCGCGTCCATTTCGTCGAGTCGCTGCCGCTGACGCCGGTCGGCAAGATCTCGCGCGCTACCCTGCGCGAGCGGGCAAGAAACACACCATCCTAGGTGGCTGGAGGCTAGAAGCCCTTGAGCTGGCTCGGCAGGTAAGTCGCCAGCCACGGAATGAACATCAAGGCGAGCAAGGTCAGCATCTGGACGATGACGTAGGGCATGACGCCCCTCACCATGTCGCCGTAAGTGATCTCGGGCGGCGCGATCGACTTGAGATAGAAGATCGACGGCGCCATCGGCGGCGTCAGGTACGAGGTTTGAATGGCCACGATCATGAGGATCGCGAACCACACCGGATCGATCTTCAGGGCGGCGACGATCGGCATGAATATCGGCAGGCAGATCAGCACGGTCGACACCCAGTCGAGGATGAATCCGGCCGCAAACACGATGGCAAGGCAAATCAGCAGGACGCCATAGGTGCCGATGTCGAGATCCGCGACGATCGACTGGACCAGCTTCTCGCCGCCCTGCACACGGAATATCGACGCGAACATCGTGCCGCCGACCACGATCAGCATGATCATGCAGTTGATGAGCAGGGTGCGCCGAACAGCGTCCGAGAACACCGCCCAGGTCAACCTGCCGTAGAGCGCCGTCAGCACCAGGGCGCACAGGGCGCCGACGCTGGCGGCCTCGGTCGGCGAGGCGATTCCGAACATGGTGGTGCCCAGCACGGCGGCAATCAGCACCACCGCGGGGACGAAGCCGGTCAGCGTCATGCGCAGCTTGGCGGCCAGCGGCATGTCGACCTCGGCAGACGACACCGGCGGCCCGTCCTGCGGGTTGAGCAGGCAGCGCACCACCACGTAGATCAGGAACATTCCGACCATCAGCAGCCCGGGCAGCAACATGCCGGCATAGAGCTGACCGACCGACATGTTGGCGATCGAGGCGTAGATCACGGCGACCAGCGACGGCGGGATCATGGTGCCGAGCGATCCGCCAGCGCAAATGGTGCCGGCGATCAGGTCCTTCTTGTAGCCATGGCGCATCATGATCGGGATGGTCATGACACCGATCACGACCTCGACGGCACCGACGATGCCGGTCGATGCCGCGAAGATCGCGCCCATGGTGATGGTCGCGAGCGCCAGCCCGCCGGGCAGTCGGCCCATCCAGATGTGCAGCACCTGGAACAGCCGCTCCGCGATTCCCGAACGTTCGAGGATGCATCCCATGATGATGAAGGGCGGGATGGCCGACAGGAGGTACTGCTGGGCCGTCTGTTGCACCATTCCGTAGAGCTGGATGCCGACGACCTTGTCGCCGAACACGCCCAGCCCGAAGGCGAAGGCGGTGGCCAGCAAGGAGAACGAGACCGGGACGCCGACAAAGACCAGGGCGAACAGCACCACGAACATGAGGATCGGCAACATGCGTTCGATGCTCAGGCAGTGGCGTGAGTGGTCGGGTCGGTCGTGCCCGGTGGCGGCACCGCGACCGGGTCGACAATGCCTACGGCATGCCTCAGCGTCTCGGAGATCACCTGCAACGCGAGGCCAGCAAGGCCGATAGTCATGCCGGTGTAGAATGGCCACACCAGCGGCTCCCAGGCGCTCATCGTCTCGAGCTCGCCCTTGACATAGGCGCTCCACGCCTTGACCCCCGAAGCCGAGCCGACAAACCACAGCAGAGGCAGGAAGATCACGACATAGAACACGACATCGATGGCGTGACGGGCGCGCAACGGCAGGCGGGACGCCAGGAAGTCGATGCGGATATGGGCACCCTGGCGCAAGGTGTAGGCAGCGCCCAGCAGGAACAACGTGCCGTTGGTCATGAAGGCGATGTCACTGCCCCACAGGGTCGGCGCATTGAACACGTAGCGGGCAACGACCTCGTAAATCTGCACGGCGATGATGGCCACGACCTCGGCCATGGCCACCACCGCGAGCCACCATCCCACGCGGTCGAGCGCCGGGCAGATACGCTCCAGGACGACGCTCTTCATGGTTCAGCTCGCGCCTGCATCAGGAACGCAGGTACGCTCGCGTCGCCGTTCCGGGCGCTACTTCTTGGTGAACTCGGATTGATAATCCATCACCAGGTAGGGTGAATATTTCTCCCATCGATCCTGGAAGTCGAAGATCGACTTGGCGACCCGCTCGGGCCAGGGATTGCCCTCCGCCTTCGCCTTTGCGGCTGCCTCGTTTGCCCACTTGCGGGCTGCTTCCTTCGCCTTCTTCCTGAAGGTGGCGTCGAGGATGATCAGCTCGTTCTTGCCGCTCATCAGCGTATCGAGCGCAGCAAAATCCTGCATGATGATCGAGTTCAGGCTTTCGAAGGTCACCAGCTTTGCCGCAAGATGGATCTTGTCCTGCAGGTCCTTGGGAATCTTGTCCCACTTGTCGGCCTGCATCGCCGCCTCGAAAGTCCACGAGCCGGCATGGATGCCCGGCATGACGATGTATTTCGCGATTTCCTGGAAGCCCAGCGCCCTGTTCTCGCTGGGCATCGAGTACTCCATGGCGTCGATCGCCTTCTTCTCCAGCATCGAATAGAGCTCGCTGCCGGGAACGACGACGGGCACGGCGCCGAAGCCGTCCTTGATGATCGCCGCCCAATTGCCGAGCGTGCGGAACTTCAGTCCCTTCAGATCCTCTACCGTGCGGATCGGCTTGTGGCTGTGGGCGAAAACTTCGGACGGTCCGGCGCCCATCACCATCGTATGCATCTTCATGGTGGCACGACGGTGCTCCTGCAGGAGCTTCTCGCCGCCACCATTGTAGATCCAGGGCAGAATGGAATCGACGCCGAGGCCGGTCGGGAACGAGCCGATCATCAGGTTGGTCGGGTCCTTGCCGCCGAGGAACGATGCCGGACCGATGGCAATATCGGCGCGGCCGTCCTCCACTGCCTCGAATATCTTGAAGATGGGCGCGAGGACGCCGCCTTCCTGGACCTCGATCTTGACCTTGCCGTCGGTGAGCCTGGACACGTACTCGGCAAACGGCAGCGAGATTGCCGTGTTGTAGATCGAGGTCTTGGGCGCGATCGTCGCCGCCCGGAGCGTGATGGTCTGGGCCATCGCCGGAATGGCGAACAGCGCGACGGCGGCGCTCGCCACTGCGCACTTCAGCATGTGTCGCATGAGTTCCTTCCCCCTCTTGACGGCTCGAACACCCCGAACCGCCTGATCAAGCTAGTCCCAATAGCAGGGCATCCGCAATATCCGGGCCAGTCTCGATTTCGGTTCGCCATCAACCTGCTATCCCCGGATCAGCGCCATCAGCGCCTCCTGGTCGAGTGTCGCCGCCTGGTCTGCGCCGTCGAGGAAATCGGCGGACAGCGCGCGCTTTTCGGCATGCAACGCCAGGATCTTCTCCTCGATGCTGTCCTTCATCACCAGACGATAGACCGTAACCGGCATGGTCTGCCCAATCCGGTGAGCGCGGTCGGTCGCCTGATCCTCGACAGCCGGATTCCACCAGGGATCCAAGTGAATGACATAGTCCGCGGCGGTGAGATTCAGCCCGAAGCCTCCGGCCTTGAGGCTGATCAGGAAAAGCTCGGCCTCGCCTGCCTGGAAGGCCGCGACCCGCCGTGCGCGCTCGTTGGCCGGCGTCGATCCGTCGAGGCGCAGCAGGCGCACGCCTGCCTCCTCGAGCGCAGACTGCACAAGATCGAGATGTCCTGTGAACTGGCTGAACACCAGCGCGCGATGCCGGTTGGCGATGAGCTCGGCCGTCAGGTCGAGCAGGGTGGCAAGCTTGGCGCTCTCCAGGCCGGCGGCGGCGTCGATCAGCGCCGGATTGCAGGCGGCGCGGCGGAGTCGGGTGATCTCGGCCAGGATGCGAATGCGCGCCTGGTTGGCGGCGCCCGTCGCGCCCGACAGGTTTTCCAATGCCCTGCGCCGCAACGCCTCGTAGAAGGCGCGCTCCTCGGCGCCCGGCTCGATTTCCAGGGTGATCTCGGTGCGCGACGGCAGCTCCGCCAGCACGGCTGCCTTGGTCCGTCGCAGCAGGAAGGGCCGCACCAGCGATTTCAGGGCCTGGCGCGCCTGTCCGCCCGCATGGCCTTTCTCCATCGGGCTGCCAAATCGGCGATGGAAGCTGTCGCGCGATCCCAACAGGCCGGGAATGACGGTGTCGTAGAGGCTCCACAGCTCTTCCAGGCGATTTTCCACGGGCGTGCCGGACAGGCCGAGACGGAAGTCCGCGACGATGCGTTTGCTGGCCTGCGCCCGCCGCGTCTCGGCATTCTTCAGGCTCTGGGCCTCGTCGAACACGACAACGGCGAAGCGGCGCGAGGCCAGCGCCTCGACCTCGGTGTGCAGCAGGCCGTAGCTCGCCACCAGGACGTCGCCAGCGCCCAGGCCCTCGATCAGCGCGGCCCGATCGGCGGCCGCCGCCAGCATGTGCACCCGAAGCTCGGGCGCGAAGCGCTTGGCCTCGAGCACCCAGTTGTGACAGACCGAGGTCGGCGCGACGACCAGGCTCGGTCCGCCGGCGGCATCGTTCAGCAGCAGCGCCAGGGTCTGCACCGTCTTGCCGAGCCCCATGTCGTCGGCAAGGCAGGCGCCCAGCCCGAGGCGGCTGAGCCGCGTCAGCCAGACGAAGCCCTGCCGCTGGTAGTCCCGCAACTCGGCGTCCAGGCCGGGTGGGAGCGCAGGCTCGTAGCACTCTGCCGCGGCGAGCTTGTCCTTCAGCTCGTGCCACCGACGATCGGCCTTCACCGCGCCGGCCGCACCGACCAGCTCCTCGACCGCGCCCACGCCCGCCGCCGCGATGCGGTGCTTGCCGCGAACGGTCTCCGTGACCGCGGAGAACCCTTCGAGCCGGCGCCTGAGGTCGTCCGTCAGCGCCAGGTAGCGGCCATCGTCCAGGGCGATGAAGCGGCTGTGCGCCGTGCCCATCCGCACCACGATGTCGGCCATGTCGAGCACGAGATCCTCGTCGACGCGGACCTCGCCGTTCACCTCGAACCAGTCCCGGCCAGAGGAAATCTTCAGGGACAGCGACCCGGCGCCGACGGTGCGCGTCGGCTTGATGGCGACGCCCTCCGGCCACTCCAGCCGTAGCGGGCCCTCGAACGCGTGCAGCTGCTGCAGCGCCTCCAGGGCAGCGTCGAGCGACTCGACCCGCCACGCATGATCGGTCTCGCGCCACGAAGCCAGGGCCGGACAGGCCTCGGCGACCGCCTCGAGCGCGATCTTCTCGCCCTCGAGGTTACGGTTGACGCGACGATGCGCGCCGCCCGCCGGCACGAGCACCGAGCGGGCGCCCACGCCGGGCACATAGGTCGGGCCGTCCTCGCCGCGCGGCCGCACCAGCGCCCGAACGGTGAAGTCGCCGTCCTTGGGAGAGATCTGGAGGATCGGTCTCGTGTCGCCCTCCTCGACCGCGTCCCCGGCGCCGGCGATCTCGGAGCGCACCGGCAGGCGCGAACCGTCGGTGGCGATCAGGGCGACGATGCGCTCGCGGGCTTCTTTCGGTGCTTCCAGGCCACGCGGCCCCAGGATGGCGTTCAGCTCGACCATCGCCGGCGTCACCTCGATGACGCGCCAGCGCGTCGGGGTTTCCCGTTCCACGAACACCTGGGGCGCATTGCAAGGATGCGAAAGCTCGATCCGCAGGTGCTCGCCATCCTCCCGGACGACCAGCTCCACCGGATGACCGACGATCTCGACCTGGCGGTCCGGCGCAGCGGCGTCGAACACGCGCGGATGGCCGATCAGGCAAGGGGGGGAGCGAACGGCGTCTAACTCGTAGCCGGACTCGTAGTAGGCGTAGCGGTTCGAGATCGTGCCGACGACCTTCAAGTCCTCCTCGGTCAGGTAGTCGAGCTTGGCGTCGCGCTGATGCAGGCGCTTCAGAGAAACCGGCCGGCCGGCGGACCAGCCGTCGCGCCTGGCCGCCTGCTCGTGGGGAACGATCTCCAGCGTATCCGAATCGAACAGGAAGACGAGGCGCCGGGACCTGGCGGGTGTTTCCGGCTTCGCCGTCGCCGGCGGAGCGAGAAACGCCTGCACCTTGTCGAGCGCCCGATCCCAGGCCGGCCGGATCGGGACGATCTTCATGAAGTCGCGGGCATAGCCGCTTCCGAGCTCGCTCAACGCGTTGCGCCATATTCCCGGGTTGGGCAAGACGGCGGCGTGGGCTTGCGCCATGATGCGTGCGGCCAGGCGTGCGTGCGTGCCCCAGCGTTGGGTGGCCCGCCAATCCTGGCTCTCTCGCGCGCTCATCCTCGACGCATCGATCACGGCGAGTGCCATGGTGGCCACGGCGGCGTCGAGCGGCGCCTCGTGGGTGCGACTGCGGGCCGACAGGCCGACGATGTGGTCGGTCCATTTCCTGGCGAGATCCTCGCGTGCGGATTCCAGCTCCATGAGGCCCGACATGGCCCAGGCGACCGTCGACCGGGTCTGCCCAATGATCTCGCGCAGGGTCGCTATCTGGCTGCGCAGGCTCGGGTCGTCCGCTGCGATCAGCGCCAGCAGATGGTAGACCGCGAATTCCCGCGGCAAGGCCACCTTGGTCCGGCCGATCGACTTGCGATGCTGGCCCAGTGCCGCCCGGAATTGCCGCAGGCTCTCGACCGTCGATCCCGTCAGGAACTCGAGCGCGGCTTCCGCCGCCATCGCAGCGACCGGGTCGATGGCGCGAACGCGCGCGATGCGCACGCGCGCTGCCTCCGGACGCTCGCCGAGGATGTCGAGGCGCATCAGGGCCCGGTCGAGGAGGGGTGCCGTGGCCCAGTCCCGATCGCGCTCGAGCAAACTGTCGATCAGCGCGTCGGCAGGGCCGAGGAAGGCACCGTGGTCGATCGCCATCTCGACGTGCGCCGAGGCGACGCGATCGGCCAGGGCCGGGCTCAAGCCATCGATGAAGCCGACGTCGCGCGGACAATGGGCGAGCAGCAGCGGCGCTGTGCCGAAACCGCCGCCGTGTCGCTGATCGGATGGTCCGGCGAAGCCCATCAGCCGATCGACCGTCGCGCTGTCGTTGGCGAGGGTCGCCAGTCTCACCGAGCGTGCCATCTCGACGTCGGAATAGGGCGTCGTCACCCAGTGCGGATACCCCGTCTGTTCGTGCCATCCCTTGGGCAGCGCGCCGCGCACCGCCGACACGACGGCGGCGGCGTCGGGGCGGCCGAGGACGCGGAGCGTCAGGGGGTCGCGCCAGTCCGGGGCAATTGTGCCGTCGTCGCCGAGCACGCGTCGGCGGGCCAGCAACCTGATGCTGTCGTCGACCTTCGACATCGACCAGGGCCTGCCATCGGGAGCGCTCGGCCGCACCGCGCGCACGACCGAGAAGAAATTGCTCCTGGCCATTGGCCCGTCCACGATCGCCTTCAGCTCCGCCACCACGAGATCGGCAGGCGTCAGGTCGGACAGGGCATTGGTCTGCACGGGAGGCGACAACGGGGCAGCGACGGGATGCGAGTGACGATCCAGGGAAGATGGCGTGTGAATGGGCGCTCATCAATTGGAGAACTTCGGCCTAGTTCGGTTTGCCTCCGGTCAACTTGCGCATCTCCTTGAGCGAGTCGAACAGTTCCCTGCTGGGTTCACCGGTCTGCGGCAGACCGACGCTGCCTTGGTACTCGCGGATCGCGGCGCTGGTCAGCGGGCCTGGCAGCCCGTCCGGCTCCTCGCGCGTGAAGTTCAGCTCGCGCAGCAATCGCTGGATGGCTCTCACCTGCTCGGCGGGGATCGGAGGCCAGGCATTGGGATCGGCTTTCGGCGGCTCCGCGCCGGGCTCGGCGCGCGCGACGTCGGTAGCGGACGGCGTGGTCTCGTGCTTGCCGGGATCGATCATCGCCGCGGCGCTCGGCTGCCCTGCTGGGGCCCTCGATCCTCCGGCGCCGGTGCGGCGGGCGATCGCCTCCTGCAGGGCGGCATAGACGTCCTTCGTCGGCTCGCCGGTCTCGCGCAGGTTGACGCTGCGCTGGAAGGCGCGGATGGCGTCGCGTGTCATCGGCCCGATGTCGCCATCCGGCCTGTCGCGCAGGAGATTGAGGTCGAGCAGTCCCTGCTGGATTGCCTTCACCTGTTCGACCTGGCCCCGGGGCCAGCCCGCGGGATCGGACGCCGTCTCGGCATTTCGCCGGGCAATCGCGCTCTGCAGGGCGGCGTAGACATCCTTGGTCGGCTCGCCCGCCTCGCCCAGGTTGGCGCTGCGCTGAAAGGCGCGGATGGCGTCGCGCGTCACCGGCCCGATTTCGCCATCGGGCCTGTCGCGCAGCAGGTTCAGATCGACCAGGGACTGCTGTATCGCTTTCACCTGGTCGATGGCTGCCTTCGG
>JALHMO010000174.1 GCA_022844015.1 Reyranella sp.
CCGGCCACCGCTCAGCTCGAGATAGACCTCGGCCAGCAGCTCCGAATCGAGCAGGGCGCCGTGCTTGGCGCGGTTCGAGTTGTCGACGCCGAAGCGCTCGCACAGCGCATCCAGGCTGACGCGCTGGCCGGGAAACTTGCGGCGCGCCATCGACACGGTGTCGACGTAGGCGTTGGCCAGCCTCATCCGGCCGACCCGCTCCAGCTCGGCGTTGAGAAAGCCGATGTCGAACTGCGCGTTATGGATGACCAGCGGGTCCTCGCCGATGAACGCCAGGAACTCGTCGACCCGGTCGGCGAACAGCGGCTTGTCCGCCAGGAACTCGTCGGTAAGGCCGTGAATCTCCTGCGCCTCCGACGGCATGATCATCTGCGGGTTGAAGTAGGCGTGGAATGTCCTGCCGGTGGACACCGTGTTGACCAGCTCGAGGCAGCCCAGCTCGACCACGCGGTGGCCGGAAAGCGGGTCGAGGCCGGTGGTCTCGGTGTCGAGAACGATCTCGCGCATGCCGGTCTTGTAGCCTACTTGCGCTGGGCTCGCGCGAGCCGGGCTGTGAATTTCTCCCGCCACGGGTTGGGCGGCCAGAAGCGCCCGCGCTTCTGGCCGAGCACCGCAACCGCAGCGGCGAGCGCGCGGCGCGTCGGCGCGAGGCCGAGGCCGGTCGGGATGACGATGCTGGCCTTGCGCCGCTTGATAGCGTCCGGAACCTGCTGGCGCAGGATGCCGTCGAGACGCTGCTCGGTCATGCCCGGCCGGGCCATCACGCGGCGGCGCTGCAGGAAACCCGGCGCGCTCACCACCAACGTCGCGTCGACCCGGCGATCGCCCAGGCCCTCGAACAGAAGCGGGATATCGAGCACGACGAGCTGTTCGCGCCGCTGGGCCGCCCGCTTCAGGAAGGCGCGCTGGCGCTGGCCGACCAGCGGATGCACGATGGCCTCGAGCCGGCGCAGCGCCTCCCGGTTGCCGAACACCCGCGCGCCCAGCGCCTGGCGATCGAGCACGCCCTCCTTCACGACACCCGGAAACGCCGCCTCGATCGCCGGCAGCGCCGCCCCGCCCGGCGCCTGCACGGCGTGCACGTTGGCATCGGCGTCGTAGACCGGCACGCCCATCTGCCGCAGCATCCTTGCTGCGGTCGATTTGCCCATGCCGATCGAGCCGGTCAGGCCGACGATCATCATCGCCAAATGATCCTCATGCTCGTGGCTGGGAGCGCGCCACTCCTGTGGCGCTCTTCTCGTTGATCGCACATCTCATGAGCGCCACAGGAGTGGCGCGCTCCCAGCCATGATCAGGTCCGCCGGGCCAGCTGCTCGTCCGCCTTGTGCAGGCGGGCGACCCAGATCGCGATCCCGGCGAGGACGGCGCCAACGACCACGACGCTGATGGCGACGACCGGCCGGTACCACAGCCAGGCGACGGCGATGATCAGCGGCGCCACCACGGCGGTGAACAGGAGCCCGACCAGACCCACGCCCGCGCGGACGACATCGCCGACGACGGGAATGAGATCGCCCAGCACGCCGAGCGGCCCCAGGATCAGGCAGAAGCCGAAGTACATGAGCACGCAGCCGCCGCAGCGGATCAGCCACGACAGCGTCTCGTTCTCGTGCTGGGCCGACTTGAACATGTCGCCCGAGGGCACGCGCCCCGGCATGATCAGCTCGACGGTGCCGCCCGCCTGGGTGTGATAGGGACCGAGGCCGACCGGCGACTGGCGCGCGATCACGCTCGCCTCCTGCAAAGGCACCTCGGCGAAGGAGATGCGCAGATCGCCGAGGGCAGGGCGAGCCGGGTCGCTGGCGATGTAGAGAAGGCCATCGACGACACGCACGGGCTTGCGCAGGCGCCGCTCCAACGCCGCCGTCCGATCTTCGGGAAACGCCAGGGGCCGGGCCGTGCCGAAGCCGGTCACCATGTTGTCGGGCAGGACGTAGGAGCCGATCCTGGGCTTGGGCGCCAGCAGGTTGCGCTCATTGTAGGGCATCGCCGGATTGGCATGCCCGGTGCGTTCGTGGAACTTGGACGAGTCGACGGCACGGTCCACCCACTTGCGGGCATAGCGCCAGGTCGTGACCCGCTCCTCGCCGCCGCCCAGCTTCTTGTGCGTCTCGGTGTGCTGCTCCTCGGTCCATTGGTACATCTCGACCTTGCGCAGCAGCCGCAACCCGCTGCTGAGGACGCCGAATTCGACGTCGCTGATCGAGCTCGCGACCAAGATGGGCCCGGCCACGTACACGAGCCTGCCGTCGTTGGCCGGATCGAGCTTCGCCGGATCGACCTCGAGCACGACGGCAGCGCCCTCGGACAGGGACCGCGCCGTCTCGATGGCGCGGCCTTCGTTCCAGAACAGCAATATGCCGGAGCCGACGATCATCACGAAGCCGGTCAAGACCCCGGCGAACGACTTCCCCAGGCGGGTCAGCCAGCCAGTCTGCTTGACCTCGCTGACCTCGTCCCGTCGACTTTCTTCCTCGGCCATGCGGATCAGGGCACCAGGACGGTCTGGCCGGTGGTCTTGCGTCCCTCGAGGTCGATGTGGGCCTGCGCCGCCTCGGCCAGCGGATAGCGCTGGTCGATGGCGATCTTCACCTTGCCGCTCTTGACCATCTTGAACAGCGACGCCGCCGACGCCTCCAGATCCTTGCGGGTCGCCGTGTAGGCGCCCAGGCTGGGACGCGTCAGGTAGAGCGATCCCTTGGCGTTGAGGATGCCCGGCGGCTGCGGCGCCACCGCGCCCGAGGCGTTGCCGAACGAGCACAGGAGGCCGCGCAGGCGCAGGCAGTCGAGCGAGGCGTTCCAGGTGTCCTTGCCGACGCCGTCGAACACCACCGGCACACCCTTGCCCTTGGTGATCTCCTTCACCTTGGCGACCACGTCTTCCTTCGTGTAGTCGATCACCCACTTGTAGCCGTTCTTCTTGGCGAGCTTGGCCTTCTCGGGCGACGACACCGTGCCGATGCACTTGTAGCCGCGCGCCTTGGCCCACTGGCCGAACAGCAGGCCGACGCCGCCGGCGGCGGCATGGAACAGCACGATGTCACCCTTCTTGAGCCACGGCTTGGCGCAGTGATCGACCAGGTACTCGGTGGTCATGCCCTTCAGCATGATCGCCGCGGCCTGCTCGTCGCTCACGCCCTTGGGCACCTTCACGAGCTGCTCGGTGCCCATCAGACGCTCCTGGCAATAGGCGCCGAGCACGCCGCAATAGGCCACGCGATCGCCCTTCCTGAAGCCGCGCACCCTGGGGCCGACCTCGACGATCACGCCGGCCGCCTCGCGGCCCACGGCGTTGGGCAGCGGCGTCTGGTAGAGGCCCGAGCGGGTATAGATGTCGATGAAGTTGAGGCCGATCGCGGTATGCCTGACCTTGACCTGTCCCGGGCCCGGCTTGCCGACCTCGACGTCCTCCAGGACCATCTTCTCCGGGCCGCCGTTCTCGCGCATCAGGATCGATTTGGACATGTGAGTTCTCCCCCTTTTCGTGGTGACTTGCCTTGCGCTACTCGGCCGCCTTCTGTGACTGGGCGTCCTGGTACTTCTTGATCTCGTTCTCGACCGCCGCCTGCGACTGCACCGAGTAGGTGCCGCGGTTTCCGGTGGCGGTGTCGTAGCTCAGCTGGCGCAACCCGTTGGCGCCGCCCTGGAAGTGCGGATGGACGAAGCGCGCCATCAGCTCGTAGGAACGCTGCGTCGCCGGCCAGTCGGCCCAGTTGTGGGCGAGCAGCAGCACGGCGCCGAAGCCGCCGTCCGAGCCCTTCCACAATCTTTCGAAGTGCCTGACGCAATCGTCCGGCGTGCCGATGCAGGCGATGCCTTCCCTGGTCAGGAACTCGGCCGCGTCCGTGATGCCGGGCGGCAGGATCGGGAAGGTCGCGACGTCGGTGAAGTACCTGGTGAAGCGGTCGATGCCGAACTTGACCTCCTCGAACGCCTGCTCGCGGGTCGGTGCCACGTGGGCGAAGGTGACGATGCGCCACTTGCTGCGGTCGGCCACCTTGCCGTTCTGCCTGGCGTGGTCGGTGTAGATCTTCCAGTTGTTGGCATGTGCCAGAAGCGCGTCGTCCGAGGTGCCGCCGATCGACAGCATGCCGACGCCATGACGGCCTGAAGCGACGGCGCCGACCGGCGAGCGGGCGCAGGCCACCGCCATCTCCATGCCGGGCTGGCTGTAGGGCGGCAGCTGAAGCTGGGCCGCCGTGAGGTCGAACCAGTCGGTCTTGCGCGTCACCGACCTGCCGGCCATCAGCTCCATGATGACGTCGAGCGATTCGTTCATGCGGCTGCGCTGGTCGGACGGCTTGACGCCGATCTTGGCAGCATCGTGCACCAGCGCGCCCGGGCCGACGCCGAACATGGCACGGCCGCGCGTCATGTGGTCGAGCTGACGCATGCGCGAGGCCAGCATGAACGGGTTGTGATAGGGCAGCGACACCACGCCGGTGCCGAGCCGGATATGGCGGGTGCGCTCGGCCGCCGCGGCGATGAACATCTCGGGGCTGGCGATGATCTCGAAGCCGCCGGAGTGATGCTCGCCGATCCAGGCCTCGTGGTAGTTCAGCCGGTCGAGGTGCTGGAGCAGCTCCATGTCGCGCTCGAGGGCGAGGGTGGGGTTCTCGTCCAGGGCATGGAAGGGTGCGTGAAAGATGCCGGTTCGCAAATAGCGGTCGGTCACTGGGGTGTCCCCCGATTTTGAGATTGCTGGTCGGCGTCGAGTATAATCGCCGCGCCATCGCGCGCCAGTCTGACAGCGAAAACGTCTGCCAGCGGAAACGTCCGCCAGCGCCGGATCGACAGGAGAGTCCATGCATCGACGCCGTTTCGTGCTCGCCGCGAGCGCCGCGCTCGCCGCCCCTGCCGTCGTCCGGGCGCAGGAGATCATCCGTGGGACCAAGGGAAGCTATCGGCTGGTCACGCTCAGCCGCGGCCTCGAGCAACCCTGGGGTATGGCCTTCCTGCCCGACGGCCGCCTGCTGATCACCGAGCGGCCGGGCAGGCTGCGCGTGTTCGCCAACGGCCGGCTGGAACGGACTCCGATCGGGGGCGTCCCCAAGGTCTATGGCCGCGGCCAGGCCGGGCTGCTCGACGTCTGCCTGCACCCCGACTTCGCCCGCAACCGGGTCCTCTACCTGTCCTACATCAGCGACGGGCCGGGCGGGCCGGTGACGACGGCCGGCCGCGCCGAGCTCGCCGGCGATGGCCTGCGCGGGATGGCGCCGATCTTCGAGGCCCTGCCGCGCCGGTCCGGCAGCCTCAACCTCGGCTCGCGCCTGCTGTTCGATCGCGCCGGCCTGCTCTACGTGACCTGCGGCGATCGCTTCCAGATGAACCAGGCGCAGGATCTCGCCGACCTCGCCGGCAAGATCGTCCGCCTGCGCGACGACGGCTCGGTGCCGCCGGACAACCCGTTCGTCGGACGGGCGGGGGCGCGGCCGGAGATCTTCACCTGGGGCAACCGCAACCCGCAGGGCCTTGCGCTCCATCCCGAGACCGGCAGGGTCTGGGAGGTCGAGCACGGGCCGCGCGGCGGTGACGAGCTCAACATCCTCGAGGCCGGCGCCAACTACGGCTGGCCCCGCGTCACATACGGCGTGAACTACGATGGCAGCAGGATCACCGACACCCGCAGCCTGCCCGGCATGAAGGACGCACTGCACACCTGGGTGCCGTCGATCTCGCCCTGCGGGCTCGCCTTCTATACCGGCGATCGATTCCCCGGCTGGAAGGGCTCGCTGTTCACCGGCGCGCTATCGGCCGAGGCGCTGTTTCGCATCGAGCTCGACGGCGAGCGCTACCGCAGCGAGGAGCGGTTGATCGAAGGCCGCCTTCCCTATATCCGCGACGTGCGCCAGGGGCCCGATGGGTTCATCTACCTCGTCACCCACAGCGACGATGGCGGGCTCTACCGCCTGGAACCCGCTTAGGTCTTGGAACGAGTATCGATGCCGCCACCCCTCATCCTCGCCTCGGCCAGTCCGTCGCGGCGCCAGCTGCTCGCCAATGCCGGGCTCGACTTCTCGGTCGAGCCCTCGGGCGTCGACGAGGACGAGGTGAAGCTGAGCCTGCTCGGCGAGCGCGCGAAGGCCACCGAGATCGCCACGACGCTCGCCGGGATGAAGGCGATGCGGGTCTCGGCGCGACGCGGCGGGGCGATGGTGATCGGCGCCGACTCGACCCTCGCCTGCGACGGCCGGCTGTTCGACAAGCCGCCGACGCTCGCCGCGGCGCGCCAGCAGCTGGCCGACCTCGGCGGCCGCACGCACGAGCTTCATTCCGCGGTCGTGGTGGCGCAGAACGGGGCACGCCTCTGGCACGCCGCCGATTGCGGGCGGCTCACCATGCGACCGTTCACCGATTCCTTCCTCGACGCCTACGTGGCGCGCGCCGGCGAGGCGGTGTGCAGCTCGGTCGGCGCCTATCAGCTCGAAGGGCTGGGCGCCCATCTGTTCAGCCGCATCGAGGGCGATTACTTCACCATCCTCGGCCTGCCGCTCCTGCCCCTTCTCGCCTTTCTCGCCGAGCACGGCATCGGCCTGGAGCAGCCGACATGAGCGCCTACACGACCCTTCTCGAGGAGGCGCGCGGCCGGCCGTTCGCGGCCATCGTCGGCTGGCCGGTCGCCCATTCGCGCTCGCCGGCGCTGCACGGGTTCTGGCTGAAGCAGCACGGCGTCGACGGCCACTATGGCCGCCTGCCGGTCGAGCCCAACCCGGCTGCCCTGGAAGAGCTCGTCGCCTTCCTGCGCCGCACGCCCAACGCGCGTGGCTGCAACCTCACCCTGCCGCACAAGATCGACATCATGCCGCTCCTGGATCGCATCGACCCGGCGGCGGCGCGCATCGGCGCGGTCAACACCGTGATCAAGCATGCCGACGGCTCGCTCGAAGGCCACAACTCCGACGGCTTCGGGTTCATGGAAGCGTTGCGCTACAACGCGCCGGCGTGGCGCGCCGAGGCCGGTCCCGTGGTCGTCCTGGGCGCCGGTGGTGCCGCGCGCGCCATCGTCGCCGGCCTGATCGATGCCGGCGTGCCAGAGCTGCGCCTGGTCAATCGCACGCGCGGCACCGCGATCGATCTCGGCGTCGCCTTCACGCCCGACGATGGGCGCCAGATCGTCGTCGATCATTGGGAGGACCGGGCGCGCGCGCTCGATGGCATCACCCTGCTGGTCAACACCACCTCGCTGGGCATGGCCGGCAAGCCGCCGCTCGACCTCGATCTCGCCCACCTGCCGCACACGGCGGCCGTCTACGACATCGTCTACACGCCGCTCGAGACCGGGCTGCTGGCGGCCGCGCGCGGGCGCGGCAATCGCTGCATCGACGGGCTCGGCATGCTGCTGCACCAGGGCCGCATGGGCTTCGAGGCCTGGTTCGGCGTCGCCGTCGACGTCAGCCCCGAGCAGCGCCGCGCCGTCGCCGCCGACCTGGGAGCGTAGCCCGCGGACGAAGGAGCGAACGTCATGAGAATCGCCGTTGGAATGTTCAAGCACGAGACCAACACGTTCTCGCCCGTGCAGACCCGGTGGGAAGATTTCGGGCCTGGCGGGCCTCTGTTCGGACAGGACGCCTACGAGACGTTTCGTCGCTCCGGCCTGTCGATGGCGGGATTGCTCGAGCAGGCCGAGCTGATGGGCGGCGACGTCTCGATTCCCATTGCCGCGCGTGCGTTGCCCAGCGCTCCGGTGTCGCGCGATGCGTTCGAGCGCGTCAGCGATATCCTGTGCGAGGCGGCCGCCCGATGCGATGTCATGATGCTCGATCTGCACGGCGCCATGGTCGCCGAGCATTTCGACGACGGCGAAGGCGAGTTGCTCCGCCGCCTCCGCGCGGCAGCTCCCGACCTGCCCCTGGCACTGGCCCTCGACTCACACGCCAACATCACGCCTCTGATGGCGCGAAACTGCACGGTGATGGTGGGCTATCGAACGTATCCTCACCTCGACATGGTCGAGACCGGCCGCATGGCCGGACGCCTGATGCGCGAGACATTGGCAGGCAACCTCAGGCCGGTGACCGCGGTTCGGAGATGCCCGCTTCTCGCCAACATGCTGCGCATGGTGACAGGTGAGCAGCCGATGGCGCAGCTCATCGAGGCCGCGGCCGCGGCCGAGCGCAGCGGCATGCCGGCTGTCACGGTCTTCACCGGCTTTCCCCTTTCCGACACCGCCGATACCGGCCTTACGGTCGTTGCGACCGCCGACGGCGACCCGGCGCGGGCGGACGCGGTTGCGCAGGAGATCGTCGATCTCGCCTGGTCGCTCAGGGAGCAGTTCACCCGCGCGTTCGAGCCGCTCGGCGAGGCGCTGGATCGGGCCAAGGCTCTGGCGGCGCACTCCACCGTGGAAGGGCCCGTCCTCCTCGCCGACATCTCGGACAACTGCCATTCCGGCGGAACGCAGGACTCGATGGACGTGATCGAGCGAGCCCTCGACCAGGGGCTGACCGGCATTCTCGCAGGACCGATCGTCGATCCGCAGGCCGTCGCGGCAATGATCGAGGCCGGCGTCGGCGCCACCGTGACCCTGGCGGTCGGTGGCAAGTCGTCCATCCCGGCGCTGCGGGCGCCGCTTCGTCCCCTGCGATTGACGGGAGTCGTGAAGCACATCGCCCTCGGTCGCTTCACGGTTGAAGGGCCGGTCTTCACGGGAATGCGCGTCGACCTCGGACGCACCGTCGTGCTCGATACAGGGCCGCTGACGGTCGTGGTCAGCGAGGGCCGGGTCGAGGCCCTGGATCCGCAGCAGTTTCGCCTGTTCGGCCTGGAGCCGGGACGCTTCCGCTACGTCGTTCTGAAATCGAAGGTGCAGTACCGGCCGGCCTTCATGCCTCTGGCGAAGGCCGCGGTCGACTGCAATGGCGCAGGCGTCGCCAGCATGGACCTGGCCGCCTTCGACTGGAAGAAGCTCGCGCGCCCGATCTTCCCGCTCGACCGGAGCAACGCCTGAGTCAGGGCTACTGGTTCATCGAGCCGAAGAAATCCTGGTTGGTCTTGGCCGTCCGGAGCTTGTCGAGCAGGAACTCGATGGCGTCGACCGCGCCCATCGGCATCAGGATGCGGCGCAGCACCCACATCTTGGAGAGTGTCGCGCGATCGACCAGCAGCTCCTCCTTGCGGGTGCCCGACTTGGTGATGTCGATCGCCGGGAAGGTGCGCTTGTCGGAGACCTTGCGGTCGAGGATGATTTCCGAGTTACCGGTACCCTTGAACTCCTCGAAGATCACTTCGTCCATGCGGCTGCCGGTGTCGATCAGCGCGGTGGCGATAATGGTGAGCGAGCCGCCTTCCTCGATGTTGCGGGCGGCGCCGAAGAAGCGCTTGGGCCGCTGCAGGGCGTTGGCGTCGACGCCGCCAGTCAGCACCTTGCCCGAGCTCGGCACGACGGTGTTGTAGGCGCGGCCGAGGCGGGTGATCGAATCGAGGAGGATCACCACGTCCTTCTTGTGCTCGACCAGGCGCTTGGCCTTCTCGATCACCATCTCGGCGACGGCGACGTGACGCGACGCCGGCTCGTCGAAGGTCGAGCTCACGACCTCGCCCTTCACCGTGCGCTGCATGTCGGTCACTTCCTCCGGCCGCTCGTCGACGAGCAGCACCATGAGGTAGACCTCGGGATTGTTGGCGGTGATGGCGTGGGCGATGTTCTGCAGCAGCACCGTCTTGCCGGTGCGCGGCGGCGACACGATCAGGGCGCGCTGGCCCTTGCCGATCGGCGCGATCAGGTCGATCACTCGGGTCGAGATGTCGAGCTGCTGCTGCGGCGTGCTGGTCGAGGCCTTCTTGGTCAGCGTGCCGGTCCGCCGGGTGCCGACGCGGCCCGACGAGGTGGCGCGCGGGCTGCTCTGCTCCTCGGAAATGGTCGGCGCCATGACAGCGGCGCCGCCGTCCATCTCTAGCTTCAGCTTCTCGTCGGGATAGAGCGGGGTCAGCGAATCGAAGTTGATGCGATGGCGCAGCGAGTCGGGATCGTCGAAATTGATCTTGTTGATCTGCACCATGGCGAAGTAGCGCTCGCCGTCCTTGGGCGCGCGAATCTCGCCTTCGACGGTATCGCCGGTGCGCAGCCCGAACTTCCGCACCTGGGTCGGGCTGACATAGATGTCGTCGGCGCCGGGCAGGTAGTTGGCTTCCATCGAGCGCAGGTAGCCGAAGCCGTCGGGCGCGACCTCGATGGTGCCGACGCCGAAGATCGCCTGGTCGGCCGCCGCCACCTTCTGGAGGATGGCGAACATCAGCTCCTGGCGGCGCATCATCGCCGCGCCTTCGACACCCTGCTCCTCGGCAAAGGCGAGCAGCTCGGGCGGTTTCTTGATCTTGAGTTCCTGGAGGTTCATGGGACTTCAGTCTGAGGTGGGGATAATGACGCACGCGCCCCGACCGCTGGTGCGGTCATCGTAGAATTGCGCTGTGTCGTTCAAGGTGGACCCCGTCGATCACCACCGGGGAGGCGGCGCCAAGGGCCCTGGGCGGCGGCTATGTACAGGGTGGGCAGGCGCCTGTCAAAGGCCGCCGATCGCGTCAGCTCGAAAGTCGACCAGTTTCCTTGACGCAAGGCTCAGGAAAGAGAAGCTTTGGAGCCGACGACCCAGGGAGACAATGATGAGGACAGGATTGTTGCTCGCGGCACTGATCGGGCTGGCGGGCGCTTCTCACATCTCCAGCGCGGCCACCTCCAGCTCGACCGACGCGACGTGGGCTGCCTATGGCAAGCTGGAAGAGAGCACTTCGTCCTACTGCGCCGGCGGGTCGGTTCCCATGCCGGAATGGGCTTGGCCGACTGAGGGGCAGGTCGACATAAGGGGCGACAAGCTCACCTTCACGACCGCGAGCCGAGCGCCGAACAGCTCTTTCACTGTCGAATTGAAGGGGTTGCAGCCTGATGGCTCTGGAAGGATTGTCAGCAAAGACAACAAGAATAGAGAGTTCTACCTTACGCTCACTCCGGGCACCGGAGCCCGCCCATTCTATCTGACCTATTCCTACAACGCTTGCCGGCGTGGCTATACGCCCAAGACATAGGCGCCGGCTCGCCGGCCCTACCGGGCGGTCTGATTTCGGCCCATGACTGAAGCGAAGCACGCGCGGTCGTCCGGCGTGCGGGACGACGCGGCCGCGCGCCGGCGGCAGGCCGGTGAACCCAAGGGCCGCGGCAGCCTGCACAGGCTCATGCAGCGCAGATCGACCATCGCCTTCCTGATGACGCTGCCGCTGATCACGCTGGTCTTCACGCTCGTCGCCTACCCCGCCGGCTACGCGATCTGGCTGTCGATGCTCGACCGGAGCATGACCAGGTTCGTCGGGCTCGACAATTTCGCCTTCCTGCTCGGCCGCGACAGGTTCTGGATGATCGTCTACCAGACCTGCCTGCTGTCGATCGCTGCCGTCGCCTTGAAGGCGATCATCGGCTTCGTGGCTGCCCATTTCATGCACGTCATCCCGAGCCGCGGCCAGCGCAAGTGGCGCGGCATGCTCCTGGTGCCGTGGGTCATCCCGCCGGCCATGAGCATCCTCGCCTGGCGGTTGCTCTACGATCCGTCCTTCGGCGCCTTCAACTGGATCCTCGAGCACCTCGGCATGGATCGCATCCTCTGGCTGGGCGAGACCGGATGGGCGCGCTTCTCCGTCGTCCTGGTGAGCGTGTGGATGGGCGCCCCGTTCTTCATGATCATGTACCTGGCAGCGTTGAAGTCGGTACCCGAGGAGCTCTACGAGGCGGCGTCGATCGACGGCGCCTCGTGGTGGCAACGCACGCGCTACGTGACCTGGCCGATGACGCGAAACATCGTCGCCATCACCATGCTGTTCTCCCTGATCGGCAGCTTCGCCGGCTTCACCATCGTTGCCGTGCTGACCAATGGCGGCCCGCTCGGCACGACCCAGGTGCTGGGCACCGCGACGTTCCTCGTCGGCATCCTGGGCGGCAACCTGCCGATGGGGGCCAGCATGTCGCTGTTCATGGTGCCGGTCCTGGCGGTGGCCGCGGCCTTCATCCTGCGCGGCATCGCCAAACGGGGGAGCGAAAGCTGACTGGTGCACGATGCGGCGAGCCGGTACGACCTGCCGCAGCTCAAGGCGCCTGATGACGCAGAGGGAGCGCCTGATGGCCGTAGTCGACGACAAGCGCCAGCGCGATGGGGCTAAACGGGCCGATGCTCCGTCCCGGCGCCCGGAGTTACGAACATCAGCTCGCCAGCCTTGGTGACGATGCCGCGGTGCCAGACGCCCCTGGGCACGATGAAGGTCTGGCCGGGCGAGAGCTTCGCCCGCTGCTCGCCGGAGGGGGTGTCGAGCACCACCTCCATCTCACCCGACAGAAGCACCAGGATCTCGTCGCCGGCGGGGTGGCGCTCCCAGTGGTCCCAGTCGGCGCTCTGGCGGGTGCTGCCCATCAGGCGGCCCTGGTCGAGGTCGCGACGGTCGGCGATGCCGGCCCAGAACGCGGCGCCGCCCGGCATCGCGGCGGCGCTCTCGTCGGGCCGCAGATGGATGTAGGTGCCATCGAGCGTGAAAGCGTCGGTCATTTGCCCTCCTCGGCCAGCATCTCGGCGTAGCGGAAGATCTCGGTGTGGTCGGCGGCCGGCCCGAGCTTGCCGACGGCATCGGCCCAGTACCCTACCGCCTGCTCGAGGCCCGGCATGCCGAGCCCGAGATGGCGGGCGACCTCGCCCGCCGTGCGCAAATCCTTGGCCATCAGGCCGGCGGTGAAGCCGGCGGCGAAGGTGCGCGAGACGACGAACTGGCGCCCCTTGACCTCGGTGGCGTTGCTCTTGCCGGTCGAGCTGTTGAACACGTCGACCATGGTGCCCGGATCGAGCCCGAACGCCTCGCCGACCACCAAGGCCTCGCACATGGCGACGAGGCCGGCCGCCGACAAATAGTTGTTGAGCGCCTTCAGCGCATGCCCGGCGCCGGCCGGGCCGCACAGCGTGATGGTCTTGCCCATGGCCCCGAACACCGGGCGGGCGCGCTCGAGGTCGGCGGCCGCGCCGCCCACCATGATGCTGAGCGAGCCGTCGACCGCCCGGCGCACGCCGCCCGACACCGGGGCGTCGAGCAGGGCCACGCCCGATGCGGCGAGGTCGCGCGCGAGCTTCTGGGTGTCGACCGGGTTCGACGAGCTCATGTCGACAACCAGCGCGCCCGGTGCCAGGCCTTCGCGCGCCGCGTCGCGGCCCTCGATCACCACCTGACGCACCACCTTGCCGTCGGGCAGCATCGTGATCAGCGCATCGGCGCCCTGCGCCGCCGCCTTGGGCGATGCCGTGGCGAGCGCCGATGGATGCGCACCGACGAAGTCCGAGACCGCCCTCTGCGACAGGTCGTAGAGCCGGAGCTTGAAGCCCGCCTCGGCGAGCCGGGCCGCCATCGGGCGGCCCATCATGCCGAGGCCGATGAAGGCGATGGTGGCGGGCGGAGCAAGCGTGGTCATGGGTCGGTCCTGAGAATCGTGCTGGCGGGAAAGATCGTGCTCGGCATCGACGGCCGCCAAGTCGCGGCCGTCGACGATATCGCTTTCATGGGCATCGCGCGGCGGGGTGCTCGGCGCCATCAATGCCGTGGCGCAACCCCAGTGGGCATTCGACCTGACGCAGAGCGCCTCGCAGCCTCGCCCGCCTCGGCTTTCGGCTCAGACGCCGCGTTCCTTGAACACGTCGCGGGCGGTCTTGAAGGCGTCGAGGCTGGCCGGGATGCCGCAGTAGATCGCGACCTGGAGGAACACTTCCTTGATCTCCTCCTTGGTCAGGCCGTTGTTGAGTGCGCCATTGACGTGCAGCCTGAGCTCGGGGCCGCGGTTGAGCGCGGCCAGCATGGCGAGATTGAGCATCGAGCGCGTCTTGCGCGACAGGCCCGGCCGCGTCCAGACATAGCCCCAAGCATACTCGGTGGTGATGTCCTGGAACGACATCATGAAATCGTCGGCGCTCGCCATCGACGTGTCGACGTAGCCCGCGCCGAGCACGGCTTTGCGCACCTTCATGCCCTCGTCGTAGAGCTTCCTGTTGCGCGGGCTGGCCTTGGGCTTCGCCGCCGCCCGTGCCTTCGCCAATTTGGGTTTCGCCGTCTTCTTGGCTCTCGCCATTTCATTCCTCCGGGTCGATGAACCGGCGGACACTAGAGCACATTGCGGCCTGCCGGAACCGGCCGAACATCCTCTCAGGATGAGGACCCTGGTCGACCGGCCAAAGTCGAGTCAGCGCCTGTGAGTGGCGCGCTCCCAGCAAAGAGATCGTGGCGCCGGCTCCCTCGAGCGACGAAGCTGCTCATTCAAACCGCGCGACGGTCGGTCTGGCGATTCGCCGGCCCGGTCAGGCCCTTGGCATGGGCGGCCTGGCAAAGATCCTCGATGGTGATGCTGTCGAGCTGGGTCATCATGCGCTCGCGCATGGTCTCCCACATCGGCCACACGATCTCGTGGGCGAGCGGCGAGCCGATCGCCGGATCGGAGGGCTCGGTCTCGGCCTCGAGGTTGCGCACCACCCGCACCACCTCGCCCAGCGTGATGCGCTTTCGGTCGCGGCCGAGGCGATAGCCGCCGCGCGGCCCGCGCTTGCCGCTCAGGATGCCGGCTCGCACCAGATGCTGCAGCACCTGCTCGAGATAGCGCTTGGGAATGCGCTGGCGCTCGGTGATGTCGCCGCTGCGCACCGGGTGCTCGCCGACATGGAACGCCACGTCGAGGACCGCCTCGATGGCGAACATGGTTTTCTTGCTGAGCCGAGGCATCCCCGGTTTCCTCTGTCAGGCGACTTTCGACGACCCGGTCGATACTCCTGTCGAACCGAACCCGCCCGCACCGCGCGCCGTGCGTTCGAGCTCACTCACTTCACGCCACACCGCGCGGGCATGCCGGGCGACGATCAGCTGTGCAATCCGCATGCCGCGCGTGATGCGGAACGGCTCCTTGCCGAGATTGACCAGGATCACGCCGATCTCGCCGCGATAATCGGCGTCGATGGTGCCGGGGGCATTGGCCACTGTCACGCCGTACCGGGCCGCCAGGCCCGAGCGCGGCCTGACCTGGGCCTCGAAGCCCGGCGGCAGGGCGATCGAGATCCCGGTCGGCACGATCCGCCGGTCGAGCAGCCCCAGCTCGATCTCGCCGTCGATGGCAGCCAGGAGGTCGGCGCCGGCGGCGGCTTGCGTCGCATAGTCGGGCAAGGGCAGATCGCGCGCGTGGGCAAGGCGCACCAGCTCGATCTCGACGATCTCGGCCCCCGTCATCGTCCCTACTCGGCGGCCTTGGCCGTGGGTGGCACGACGAAATGCAGGGCGATGCGCGCGGCCAGCCGCGATGCGACATCGTCCTTGGCCAGGGTCGGCCAATCCTCGACGCCGGCGGCGCTGATCAGGTGCACGGTGTTGCGCTCGCCGCCGAACGTGCCGGTCGCCGGCGAGACGTCGTTGGCGACGATCCAGTCGCAGCCCTTGCGCTTGCGCTTGTCGATGGCGTTGGCGATCAGGTTCTCGGTCTCGGCGGCGAAGCCCACGACCAGGGCCGGGCGGCGCGCGCCGAGGCCCGAGAGCGTCGCCAGGATGTCGGGGTTGGGCACCATGGTCAGGACCGGCGGCTCGGCGCCGGCCTGCTTCTTGATCTTCGCGGTGGCGGGCCGGGCGACCTTCCAGTCGGCCACGGCGGCGGCGCAGACCGCGATGTCGACCGTACCGGCGGCCAGGCAGGCGGCCAGCATCTGGTCGGCCGAGTCGACCCGCACCGTCGCGAGGCCCGGCGGATCGGCCAGGCTGACCGGCCCGCACACCAGGGTCACCTCGGCGCCGAGCCGCGCCAGGGCGGCAGCGATGGCATGGCCCTGCTTGCCCGACGAATGGTTGGAGATGTAGCGCACCGGGTCGATGGCCTCGCGCGTCGGGCCCGACGTCACCAGAGCGCGCCGGCCGGCCAGCGGCCGCGCCGGAGCCGGGGCGAGAATGCTCTCGATGGCCGCCACGATCTCGTGCGGCTCCGACATGCGGCCGGGACCGTGCTCGTTGCACGCCATGGCCCCGTCGTTAGGACCGACGAAGGCGATGCCGCGCCGCTTCAGCGTCTCGACGTTGGCGGCCGTGGCAGCGTGCGTCCACATGCGCACGTTCATCGCCGGCGCGACCAGCACGGGCTTGTCGGTGGCGAGCAGCACCGTGGCCGCCAGGTCGTCCGCCATGCCCGCCGCCAT
>JALHMO010000175.1 GCA_022844015.1 Reyranella sp.
GCCTGAGCCGCATGGCGCGGCGCAAGGCGGAGGCCGCCGAGCCGGCCCTCGTGGCCGGCGCCGCCGACGCCGCCGCCAGCGACGACGCGCTGCTTTCCTTGGTCGCGGCGGGCCTGCGCCTGCAGTCGGCCGGCGACGCAAGCTGGAAGGTGAGCGGCAACACGCTGCCCAACCGCGACCTCCTGCGCGACGCCGGCGGCACCTGGAACAAGCTCGACCAGTGCTGGGAGTTCGCCGGCGAGGATCCGACGGTGCGGCTCGCCGCTGCCCTGGCCGCAGCACCGCCCGCAGCCGGTCACAACAGCGGTGCGACAGGGGCGGCGCCCAAGCCGCACTATCACGGCCATCGCCAGCGCGTCCGCGAGCGCGTGCTGGCGGCCGGCGTCGAGGCGTTGGCGGACTACGAGCTTCTCGAGCTGCTGCTCTTCTATTCGATCCAGCGCGTCGATACCAAGCCGCTGGCCAAGCGCCTGCTCGAGCGCTTCGGCACCTTGGGCGACGTGTTCGCCGCCGAGCCCCAGCAGCTCCGCGAGTTCGACATCGACCAGAGCACCCTGGTCCAGTTCAGGGCGCTGCGCGAGACCGCCCGCCGGCTGGCCGAGCGCAAGGTCAAGAACATGCCGGTGCTGACCAACTGGCAGCAGCTGATCGACTATTGCCACACCGCGCTGGCGCACGAGAAGACCGAGCAGTTCCGCATCCTTTTCCTCGACCGCAAGAACGTGCTGATCGGCGACGAGGTCCAGCAGCGCGGCACCATCGACCACACCCCGGTCTACCCGCGCGAGGTGGTCAAGCGCGCCCTGCAGCTCAATGCCTCGGCGCTGATCCTCGTGCACAACCATCCTAGTGGCGACCCCAAGCCGTCGCGCGACGACATCGAGATGACGCGCGAGATCAAGGCGGCGGCCGAGGCGCTGGGCATCTCGATCCACGATCATCTGGTGATCGGTCGCAAGGGCCACGCGAGCTTCAGGAGCCTGGGGCTGATCTGAGCCCCGTCGTCTCAGCTGCAACGCATTTCTGATGTCCGGGGCTGCGTTGGCCTGAATGCTTGCTGCCGACGTTCCGCCGCTTGCCTATCGACGCGCCGCGCCCAGCATTCTTTGACGCGCTTCGAGCGCATTGTCGAAGGTCCGCTTCACCGGCCCGAGCGCCTGAACGAACTCGAGTTGCTCGCCTTCGGGGCCCTTGCAATAGATCAGCCTCCATCCGTTCGACTGGCCTTCGGTGATGCCGTTGCTGTTCGCCTCGGGCGGCGCGGCCCGCCGCTCCTGCTCGGTCGTAACGGTGCTGACGCGGTTGGCCCTGACCTGCGTCATTCCCCGACGCGCCGCTTCCCCTTCGAGGTCGGCGATGAACTTGTTGAAGTCGACTTCGTCGCGGATGGGAAAGCAGATGTGCATCATGCGGGGAAAGGCCGGGCTCATGTGATCGAGCGGCTCGGCGAATGCGGCGCCGCTGCCGGCCGGCTGCTCGGCGTCGCGATATTGCAGTAGCTCGATCACGACATTGTCGAACTGGATGAATCGGACGTCCAAGCGCTGCGCGCCGCCTTTGAGGTCCGGAATTCCCATAGTGCGCGGATTGACCCGGCGGACGCGCGCCTCGATCTCCTGATCCGTGAGCAAGGTGTTGTGGATGCGCTCGCCCTGAAAGTCGCCGTCGCGCATCACCTCGGTTCCTCCGAGGACTTCGGTGTAGAATTCGAACGCGCGATCCATGTTTTGCACTGTGAGCCCGAAGTGCTGGACACCCTGCAGTCGCGCGCCGAGCGGCCCGCTGTCCCTCGCCGTGGCGGCCGAGGCCGCCAATCCGCCGACCAGCGCTATCCCGGCGGCGCGAAGCACGCCCCTCCGTTGAAGGTCTGTCACGTTTTGATGGTCGCTCATGTTGCGTCTCCCTGGATAAAGCGCGCTTGATCGTCAGCGGCTCGACCGCGCCCGCCACAGACGGATCGTGGCAATCGAGGCCTGCGTGTACCCGGGTGGCTCCGTGCCGCCTCCGAACGGGGCATTGGTAGTCATCGTGTTCGTCGTCAGAAGTCCCCCGACAAAGGGCAGCGGCAGGCCGCTGAGAACGAGCTGACAGCGGACCGGGAAGAGGCCGGCCTCGGGAAAATCGATCATCAGGGCAAGGCACTCGCCGCTGCCGAGAAAGGAGAGCGCGCCTAGCCTGACCTCGGCATAGAAGTTTTGCCGCGCGCGGTCGCCAGTCGGGCCGAAGCAGGCGCGCAGCTCGCCGACGCGCGCGGCCGTTGCGTCGACGACCCTGCCGTCCTCCGGCCGCGATCGGACGCTCCAGAACGAGAAGAAGCGCTCGGCGTCCGTCGGCATTGGCTCGAAGCCCGCCCTCGATCGGGCGCACCAGTCGGCGGTGGGCGCCTGCGGCTCGCGAATGCTGCGCAGAATGTAGATGTCCTCCAGGTCCGAGGCCGATGCGGGCGGCCCGACGACGGCGCCCACGATCGCAACCGCAGCGATCAGGGTCATCGTGCGCCTCATCGCGGCACCCAGCCGATCGTGCGGGCGTGCAGGCTATGGATGTAGAGGCGATCCGCCGTCTCGGTCGCGCCGGTCGTCTCAGGATAGGCGCCTTCCGGATCCTGCCGATCCTCCGTGACGCGGCCGTCCTCGTCGAAGGCGAAGACGTGCCCGTACGGCTGGCCCAGCGGCAACAGAGACCGCGGCAGCCGCAGCAGCACCTTTCGCAGGGACGGCCGTTGCGCCAACCCGTCCGCCGCCGGGTTGCGCGGCCTGAACAGCCCGACCCAGATGCGGCCAGCGCGCCCGCGCATAAGATTGTCGGGGTAGCCGGGCAGGTTGTCGATCAGCACCCCGGCCTGCGGCGAGCCGCTTTGCACGTCGAGATCACGGGCGCCGCTGTCGATCTTCCAGATCCGGTAGCGGCCGGTCTCCGTCACGAAAAGTGCCCGTCCATCGACGGACAGGGCGATCCCGTTGGCGAAAGAGAAGCCACGGGCCACGACATGAGTGGTTCCGGTCGCCGGGTCATGGGCCAGCACGCGACCGCTGGCGGATTGCTCCAGGATGTCGAGAACGCTCGCCTGGTAGGTGCCGCCCCAATCCACGGGTGCGAAACGCGTCGACGCGTCAGTGAAAAAGATCGTTCCGTCCGGCGCCACGACGATGGAATTGGCATAGCGGACCGGGTCACCGGTGCTCACCCGATCGACCAGCACGCTCACGCGCCCGTCGGCCGCGATGGCGAGCAGACCCTTCATCGGATCCGCGGCGATCATTCGTCTGTCGGCGTCGAAGTCGAAACCGAGAACCCGCCCGCCCGTGTTGGCGAAGACCTCCCGCCCTCCGCCATCAAACGCCATGCGCAACAGGTTGCCGCTCTCCATCGCCGCATAGAGCTTGCCGTCCGGTCCGATCGCGATGTGCTCCGGCCCAATCTCGTCGCCGATGTCGATCGTGCGCAGGCCGGACAGACGTGTGTTCGGCGCGTAGGCGCCGGTAAGGCCTGGCGGTGCCGGGGCCGCCCATGGCCTGGGTTCTATCGGAACAGGCCAGAAGCACAGGTAGCCGGCAATCCCAGCCAGCACGAACACTGCGGCGGCGACAACACTCCGGACAACGGACGCGCTCACGTCATGTCTCCTGCTGCCGTGAAGGCAGGGCTGTCGGGCTAGCCGACTACCAACTCAGAACTCCTCATTGGTCGGGCGCAGGACGATCTCGTTAATGTCGACATCGGCGGGCTGCTCGATCGCGAATGCTATCGCGCGCGCCACGGAAACAGCCGGAATGGCCGACTGGTAGAGCTGCATCACCACTGGTTGTGCGACGCCGGTGCTGCCATGCTTGAGATCAGCGACCGAATCGACCTTGTCCTTGCGCCGTGCTGCGACAGCGACGCACGCCCCCCTCGACCCGAGCAGCCGTGCGGTCGCCGCGCCGATCCCGCTACCGCCGCCGGTGATCAACACGACCTTGTCCTGAATATTCCCGCTCATGGATGACCCTCGCTGGACCCAACCGACCTCCAACCGCCGCTACTGCGCGAGGTAGCCGCCGTCGATCACAAGCTCGGTGCCGGTGACGTAGCTCGCTTCGTCGGAGGCCAGAAAAAGGCAGCCGTAGGCAACCTCGATCGGCTTGCCACCGCGCTTCATCGGCGTCGAAGCGATGACGACCTCGTTGAGGTCGGGCGCCTGAGCGTTGGTCAGCGGCGTATGGATGAAGCCCGGATGCACCGAGTTGACACGGATTCCGTCGGCGACGTACGTCATTGCTGCGTTCTTCGACATGTTGCGGACCGCCCCCTTGACGGCGTGGTAGGAGTGCGCGCCGGCGACTGCGGCAGTACCCCAGATCGACGAGATGTTGACGATCGAGCCCGACTTCCGCCCCCGCATTGTACGTACTGCCTCGCGCATGCCGAGGAAGACGCCGGTCTGATCGACCGCGATCATCTTCATCCACGCGTCGATCTCGAGCTCGTGCAGCGGCTCGTAGGCGATGATTCCTGCATTGTTGATCAGCACGTCGAGACGTCCGTGCTTGCGCACGATCGTATCGACGGCCGACGCCCAGTCGCGTTCGCTGGTCACGTCGAGCCGCATCGCTTCGATGCCGTCGGAATAGGCCCGCACGGGCGAGACGATGTCGCTGGCAAAAACGATCGCGCCTTCCTTGACGAAAAGCTCCGAGACGGCGCGGCCGATGCCGTTCGCCGCTCCGGTCACCAGCGCCACTTTCCCATGAAGTCTCATGTCACGGCTCCTTTCTTCATCGCTCCGGGCGTGTGAGGAAGCTGCGAGCAGGCATGAGACAGACATGCGTCCGTGGCCGGGCATCTGGCGAGTTAATCCTGGTTAAGCGCCTGGGGACGCCGCCCGGCGTCCGCCATGCCCAGGCTCAGGCCAAGGTGCCGAGCAAGGTCTGCGCCGAGATGAGTTCCGGGCCTTCCTCCGTGAACTTGGCGCGAGTGCGGCTCAGGACGGCAAAGGCCGCGTCCCGCCGGCGGTCGGCAGCAAGACCGCGCGCCATGTCGGAGGCCGCGCGCAGCTCCAGGCTCAACGCTCCGAGCGCATCGGCTTCGGCGATCGCGTCCGCGAAGCCGGCCTGCGCCGCCGCGCGATCGCCATTCGCCGCCTGGATCAGCCCCCGAATGCGCAGGATCTCGGGCTTGCACCACCGCTCACGATACTGTTCGAGCCGCATCGCGGCATCGTCGATCCGCGCTTGAGCTTCCACGACCAGGCCTTCGCTCAGGAGCGCTTCGGCGAGCATGCCGACATACATGGGCGCGCGGCTGACGAATCCCGTCTCGAGCAGGTCGTCGAGGCTCTTGCTCATCCCCGCAATTGCCGCCCGCTCTCCACGGGCATGGCGCAGGGCCGCCTCGAAGAAGCCCGCCAGCCGGCGCCATACCACGGTGCCGCGGATCGCGAAGTTCTCTTGCAGGGCGGCGATGCCCGCCTCAGCGCGATCGAGGTCGCCCGTCCACAGCGCCAGCGGCACCCCTGCGAATGCCAGGGCGTTGGAGTGCGAGACCGCATGATCGGCCGCAAGCGCAGCGTCGACCGCTTGCGTGGCGGCCGTGAGGGCCGATTCGCTGCGTCCGCGAAGCCAGCGCGTGAAGGCCAACGAACTTCGGATGATGCAATACCGGTCGATCGAGAAGCGGGTGACACGCGCCCGCTTCTCGACTCGGTTGAAGCGCAGCGCGAGCTGCTCCAGCAGCTCGTGACCCTCACGCACCTCACCGACATAGGCGCGCGCCAGCGCCAGCAGGCGCTGGCCGTCGGGAAGCACGGACCAATCTTCCGCGCGCTCGGCGATCGCTTCGAACTCGAGCAGGTGGCCGATCGCCGCGTAGGATCTGCCGGTAAAGGTCTCGTAGATGGCGAGACCCCACAACGCGCGAAGCTGGTACTCGATATTGCCGGCTGCGCGGGCGAGACGCAGACAGTCGATCCACGGCGCCTCGGTGGCGGGCAGCCGCGACTCCGACCAGGTCAGCGTCCAGCAATGCCGGTACGCCAGCTTCGTCTTCAGCTCGACGTCGCATGACGCGAGAGCGTCGGCGACACGCAAGGCTTCCCTGACCCGCAATCCGCACTCATCCACGGAACACACCGCTTCCCACAGCGGGATAGCGGCGGCGGTGAGCCGGATACCGGTCATGCTGTCACCGTTCGCCCCGAACGCCCAGACGATGGCGCGGCGCAGATCGTCTACGCGCGGTCCATAGTGCGCTATCCAGTCGTCGGCCACGCGCCAGCGCCACTCGTCCTCGGCGCGCTCCAGGACCGCGAGGATATGGTTGGCGTGCGCGGCCTGCGCCTGATGCCGCTCTCCGTTGGCGTCGAGACGCGTGAGCGCATAGCTGCGACTGCTCTCGAAGAGCCGATAACGGCGCGATCCGAGCGACAAGTCCGCCAATGCGAACGACTTCGCGACTAGGCTTTCGATGCCGGCGACGACGTCCGCCGTATCGAGGCCTGCCGGGTCGAGGATGGCGATGACATCCTCCAACGCGAAGTCGCGTGCGAAGATCGCGGCGAATCGCAGGATGCGGCTCTCGACGTCCGAGAGAAGCCGGTAGCTCCATTCGAGCGTGGCCTGCAAAAGAGACGATATACGTGCTCCTTGCGTGCGCGCAGGGGCTCGCGGCTGGTGGCAAGCATGGCCGCCCGACCGAGATCCGACGCGAGATACTCGGCGGCGGCAGCCACGGCAGCCGACAGATGCTCGCAATTGTCGAGGATCAGCAGCCTCGATGTTGCCCGCAGGTGATCGCCGATGCCGCCGAGCAGATCGTTGAGATCGATACGCACGCCCAATGCGGCGGCGATGGCATGCACCACGAGCTGGGGATCGTCGATCGAGGAAAGGTCGACGAAGCATGGGGGCCTGTCATGTTGGCCGGTGACCCGTTCAGCCGCCGCCAGTGCGACGGTCGTCTTGCCCACGCCTCCGGCCCCGACGATCGTGACCAATGGGTGCTGCGAAATGGCATGGACGAGGGATACGACATCGTCATCGCGGCCGATGAGCCGAGCGGGGCGACCGAACGCATCCTTGATCGCTCTCGGCCATCGTCGCGCAGACGCCCCGGCGCGACCTTCGACCGTCACCGGAGGGGTGAAGCAGTAGCCACGTCCGGGGATGTTCAGGATGCAGCGCGGATCGTCGAAGCCCACCCGCAATATCCTGCGCAGCGCCGCGACATGGACCTTCAGATTGCTCTCATGGACGAAGGTATTTGGCCACACATAGGCTTCGAGCTCGGCCTTGGAGACCAGTTCCCCGGCGCGCTGGACCAGCAGGCTGAGGATGTCGAGCGCGCGGCTGCCAATCCGGACGGGCCGGCCGGCGCACAACAGGACTTGCCGGTCCGGAAAGAGGCAGAATTCACCAAACTCGTACGACCGCTCGGCCGGTCGTCGCCATGCGGAGCCTTCAGTCCGTGCATCACCCGGGACAATTGCTTCGCCTGTCGCGGGCCGCTCGCGGCCTCGATCCACCGGGCGACTGCGACGGACGCGCGTGTCTTCCTTCCGAAGCATCGATTTCCGCCATCGCTCGTGGCAACGCTTTGCAGTGCGCCCCGTCACGCCATCGCGCACCCATCGCGATTGTGTGGTGAACAACGATGAAGCGCAACCTTCGGAGCGGTTGACGCCGGCCAACGGGACGGCTCCCGACTACGTGCAACATGTCTCGGGCTGATAGACGTTGGTCCTGCACATGCACGACGAGGTGATCGGCACATCGACCTTGGCCAGCGCCGCGGCCAGCTTCGACTCCAGACCGGGCAATTGATCGATCTCGCCACGACGCTGAAGGCACTCGACGAGCCCATGCAGGGCCCAGACATTGTCGGGATGCTGAGTGCACCGCTGGATCCGGCTGCTCAGGCCGAGATCATCGCGGTAGATGCCTTCCGCCTCGGCATGATGCCCCTGCTCCATCAGCAGCGCGGCGAGCGCGTGACGCGGCGGATGCATCCACGCCCACGGCTCGGTGTAGTTGAGACTGTCGTCGCGACGGACGGCCTCGTGGAGATGGGCATAGGCCTGCTCGTGGTTGCCCTTGTGGTACTCGACCTCGCCGTCGAGCATTGCCTCCGCCACGCCAAGGGTATCGAGCGCGAAGTTGTTGAGGAACCTCCGATCCGCCGGCACGCGCGCCACGGCTTCCCGGAAGTGCGTGCGCTCGCGCTCGGCGGCGACGGGCTCCTCGAGCGTGGCGTACGCGATGGCGCGTGCATAATGATGCATCGGGATCGAGACCTTGTATAGGCCAGGGTCGCCGGGCGGGGCCATCTCGACGATCTCACGCCAGCGTCCAAACCGGACGAGCACGTGCGCCTTCATGGAATAGTAGGCTTCCGTCATCGCAACCAGCTTCGGGCGGTCCGGGATGGTGAGGATGTCCTCGGTCAGTATGCTCCGGATCTTGTCCGCCGCGGCGAGCGCGGGAAAGTACTGTCCCAGGAACATGCAGGTGTGCATCATCAGGTGCAGGTCGTGGCAACGCGCGGTCACGTAGAAATTGAACGAGCCCGCATAGTCGGCATACATGTCGTCGGCCCGGATCGAACGTTCGCTTACGATCCTGGCCTTGTCGTAGTCGCCGCACAGCGCATAGATGTGTCCCGGCATGTGGCACAAGTGCCCGGCGTCCGGCGACATTGTCGACAGAAGGTCCGCCGATCGTCTCGCCCGCTCGGGGTGGCTCGACATCTCCATGGCGTGGATATGCAGGTGCAGGATCGCGATGTGCGGACGCTGGCCCGCGCTGTCGGTCATCGCCATCGAGCGCTCGCAGATCGCGACGGCTTCCACCGTGTCGGCGTTGCGGGCGGGAAGCCCCGTCTTCATGTCCCACAGGCGCCGCGGCGTCCGCGTGATGAGCGCCTCGACCAGCAGCGCCATGACGTCATGATCGTCGGGAAAGGCATGATGGACGCGGCGCATCGCCGACGCATAGTCGTCGTCCCACCTGTCGAACTGCTCGGGGCTGACGCCATTCGGTTCCTGGAAGCGCCTGGCCAGCGCCTCGACCAGGTGACGCTCCACGTCTTCCGCTCCCTCGCTGAGGGCAAGGGCGACTTGCACGTGGTCGAACGCGACCTTGGCGAACCGGTCAGCCTCGGCTTTCCCGAGATCGCGCCAGGTGAGGTTGTAGAAGGGCCCGGAGCCATAGGCGACGCCCCAGTGCGCCATGACGCACGTCGGGTCGAGCTCGAGAGCCCTGTGGAAGCATTTCACGCCCTCTTCCTGGTTGAAGCCGAAGCACCAGTTCAGCCCGAGATCGAACCAGCGCTGAGCCTCGGCGGACGACGTGCGGATCTTCCTCGTGTGCGCACCCAGATCGAAGCGGTCCATGAACAGCGTCTCCGGGGTGACTTCACGAGAGAGTCGGGTAGCCGAGTTCGGCGGCTTCCCGCTCATAGTCGAGCAGACCGGCATAGGCCGCCGGATCGGGAGGCGATATGGCCCGCAATCGCAACCCATCGAGCACGGGACGATGCACCGGATCGGCCGCGAGCCGAAACAAGGCCGCCTGCAACAGGGCCGCGTCATCGGCCGGCGTGGCGCTCGAGGTGATGAACGGGATGGCCGGGCTCTCGGGCGTTTCGGCCAGGACGCGCAGGGAAGCGACGGCCTGGGGCCGATGGTCCTTGAAGAAGGCATAGGTCAGGCAGTCGATCGAGGCGGCAGCGAGCTCGCCCGAGGCCACGCGGGCCATGCTGTTGGGGTGCGAGCCGGTCTCCACAACGGACCGGAAGAAAGGCTTGCCGCCGGCGAGCCGCGCGAAGAGGAGGCGAGGAAGGTTCATGCCGGAATTGGAATGGCGACTGTTGAGAGCGAAGGTCGCGCCTCTCAGGTCCTCGGGCATCTCGCAGGACGAGTCGTCTCGCACGAGGATGAAGGCGCAATGCGTTCCCCGCCGGCAACCGGGCGCATCGTAGGTCGGCACCCCGAGCAGCCGGAACTGACCGCGATAGATGGTTTGCAGCGGATAGCCGCAGGTCTGGGAGAACAGCACCTCGCTCCCGATCCTGTCCGGGACGGGAAGGCGCTCGAAGGACAGTGCCTCCGGCAGGTCCGTCCGGCCCTCGCGGCGCAACTCCTCCGCCAGGGCGTCCCAGAAGGCCGCGTTCCTCGGCCGCATCTCGGGCAGATTGTACATCGGCAGGCTGGCGGTGAGGGTCGTCATTCAGGCTCGCAAAAATTCATTCCGTGAAGCACCCGCCATGGGCTTCCATTCATTATCGCGACTGCATCGCCTGCGCCACTTCCAGGCTCGAAGCCCCAATCGCCGGGCACGTGCTGACCGTGACCAGCCTGCTCGCGGCGGGCTAGCGCAGACGCGGGCCGGGGTCGAGCCCGAGGAATGCGCGGCCGCCGATCGGATACCACTCCGGCGCGAGGGTCGCTGCCTGGCCGACCACCTGCAGGTCGCGCCACACCTCGGCCAGGCGGCTCCCGGTCTTGAACGAGGTGCTTCCGCCGTGCCGGAACATCAGGTCCATCGCCTGGCGTGCGCAATCGCCGGCGTGCACCGCGGCGAGCCGGCAGCGGACGCGCTGCTCGAGCGTGGTCTCGCGGCCGTCGGCGAGCGTGTTCCACAGCTCGGCGATCATCGCATTGCGATAGAGGCGTCCCGAATTGAGGATGGCATCGGCGCGCCCGACCGCGTCCTGCACCTGCGGGTTGTCGCATAGCCGGCCTGTGCGGCCGCGCGGCGTCTTGTCGGCGGCAAGCTCGACGAGCGCGCCGATGCCGGCGCGCGCCAGCCCGGTGATCACCGCGCATTGGTGCGGCCCGACCCAGGCCGGCGCCGGCAGGGCGTAGGTGATGCCCGGCCAGTGCGCCCACTGGTTGTCGAGCGGCACCCCGGCATGAATCGTCGTCCGTCGCTCCGGCACGAAGAAATCCTTCACCGTCCAGTCGAAGCTCCCAGTGCCGCGCAGCCCGCTCACCTCCCAGCTGCCGGGAATGACCTCGACCTCGGCGCGCGGGAACAGGCCGCGCCAGAACAGGCCGCCGTCCTCGCGGCGGCGCGGCTCGCCGTCGTCGAGAATCTGGAAGCTGCCGAGCATCCAGGCGGCTTCGTGACAGCCGCTGCCGAAGGTCCAGCGCCCGCTGACGCGATAGCCGCCCGGGGCGGGCACCGCCTGACCGCCGCCCTGCACCGCGGTGCCGGCAATCACGGTACGATGGCCCTTCGGATAGATCTCGTGCACGCCGTCGTCCGGCAGGGCGAGCGAGACGAGCTGGGCGACGCCGTTGTTGGCGACGTTCCAGCCGACCGAGCCCGCGCCTTCGGCCAGCAGCTCGACGACGCGGATGTAGGTCAGCGGGTCGGCCTGCAGGCCGCCGAGCGACCGCGGCAGCAGGAGGCGGTAAAAACCCGCTGCGTGCATCTGCTCGACCAGCCCGGGCGACAGCCGCTGCTCGCGCTCGATCTCATCATGATAGCGGCGCAATGCGGGCTGGAGCGCAGCCGCCGCCCGAACCACCGGCTGGGCATCGATGTCGGCCGGCAAGCGACGGTCCTCGACTATGGTCTGCATCGGCACCTCCCGTTGCCCTCTATCGAGGGAATCGCGCCTCAGACGCCGGCGATCACCTCCGCCCATTCCTCCAGCATCGCGGGATGGCCGTGACGAATATGAATCGAGAAGTCGGTGTAGCCCGCGCCCTGCAACTCGCGCAGCCGTTCGCGAAGCGCCGACCTGGTGCCGGTGACGGTCACGGCGCGAATCAGCTCCGCGGTACAGACCTGGTGCTCCTCCGGACGCAGGAACATCAGGTGGCCGCGGTGGTTCTCCAGATAGCGCGCATCGGCCGGCTCGTAGCGCTCGTAGATCTTCCGGTACTGATCCACCAGAGGCGAAAGCGCCGGCGGGATGCCGCGGCCGAAATTGCCGAACTGCTCCTGCTCGACCAGGTTGTGCAACACGATGGTCGCGTGCGGGCCCGCCTGCGCGCGGGCTCGCGGGCTGTCGAACGGCTCGCCCTCGGCGAGCACGCAACCGCCGCAGAACGCCGTGGCGATCCGCGTCGCAGGCTCGATGCCGGCCGAGCGCCAGGCAGCCTGCATGGCCGCGATCGACGCCTTCGCCGCCTCCATGTAGCCGACGCCGTTCATCCAGTGGGCGCCGAGCTCGGCCGTCAGCGCCCGGGCGCGCGGGCCCAGCGCGGAAATGTGCAGCGGGATCGGGTCGCGGTTGTTGACCACGCCGATATCGGGGCTCAGGAAGCGCATCTTCCGCCGGGCGCCCTCGATATCCCATTCCACCGTCTCGCCGTCGATCAGCCGCTGCACCTGCTCGATGTAGCGCCGCATGTCGGCGAGCCGGACCGGCCCGACGCCCATGGTGCGCCGGGCAGTGAAGCCGGTCGAGATGCCGAAATCGATACGCCCCGGCGCCAGTGCATTGAGCGACATGAGGGCGCTGGCGGCGACCGGCGCGATGCGATTCGACGGGATCAGCACACCGGTTCCCAGGCGGATCCTGGATGTCTTGACCGCCGCCGCGCCCATGGCGACGAAGATCTCCGCGTTCAGCAATTGCGTGTCGTAGAACCAGGCGCGGGTGAAGCCCAGCTCTTCCGCGCGCTTCACTACCTTCCACGAATCGGCCGCGGTGGCGACATTGATGCCGTAGTCCATGCCTCGACGTTCCCGAAGACACTGCCCGTTGTCAAATCCGCATCCACATGGAACGCTTGTCGTCGGCCGCCCGCCCTCCCTTTGGTTCGTAGCGGCAGTCCCGAGGAAGCCCCATGCCGATCGTTCAAGCTGATCGTCTTTCGCGTATCGGTGCAGCCCTGTTGAAGGCTGCCGGTGCCTCCGACGAGGAGGCGGGCGCGGTCGCTGCCGGCTGCGTGAATGCCAATCTCGCCGGCCACGATTCACACGGCGTGATCGCCATCCCGACCTACATCGATCGCGTGAAGGCCGGCCACATCGTGCCGGGCGCGGCCTGGACCATCGAGCGCGAGTCGCCCACGACGACGGTGATCGATGGTCACTGGGGCTTTGGCTTCCACGTCAACGCACGGGCGATGGCCCTCACGATCGAGAAAGCCAGGACAGCGAACGTCGCGGCCTGCACGGTGTTCCGTCAAAGCCACGTCGGCCGGCTCGCCGCCTATCCGCTGATGGCGATGCGCGAGGGCATGATCGGGATTGCCGCCGCCGATTCCGGCCGGTCGCCCAAGCACGTCGCCCCCTTCGGGGGACGCGAGCCTCGGCTCGGCACCAACCCGATCTCGATCGCGGTCCCCTCGGATCTCGAGGGTCCCTTTTGTCTCGACATGGCGACCTCGGCGGTCGCAGCCGGGAAAATTGCGCTTGCCGTCGCCCGCAACGAGCAAATCCCCGAAGGCTGGATCATCGATCCTGACGGTCGTCCCACGACGGACCCCAGGGACTATCGGAGAGGCGGCGCGCTGCTGCCGCTCGGCGGCACCGAGGGCTACAAGGGGAGCGGCCTCGCCGCGATGGTGGAGGTGCTGTGCGGGCTGTTGACGGGTCTGGGCTTCGGCGTCGAGCCGACCGGCCGTCACAACGACGGCTGCTTCATGGCCGTGTTCAACGTCGCCGCGTTCCGGCCATTGCAGGATTTCAAGAAGGACGTTGCCGAGTTCGCGCGTTACCTCAAGTCGACGCCACCCTCCGAAGGGTCGAGCGGCGTGTTCTATCCAGGCGAGATCGAGCATTTGCGCGAGCAGGAGCGTCGCAAGAAGGGCATCGAGGTCGAGGATGCGACCTGGGACAAGCTGCGCGCGCTCGCCTCCGAACACGGGATTGCGGAGTCGCTCGGCCTTGCCTGATTGTGAAGATTGTTGCCAAGGCAGGGATGCACGATAACATTCCTGCCCTGGTGGGCCACCCCGAACAGTCGCACCGCACGCCCATGCCCAAGTTTCTTCGCATCGGAGTCCACCAGTCGAACGTGTCCGGTTACACGTCGAAGGCATGGTGGGTTCGCCGGGTCGGCTCGACGGTTTTCCTCAAGTGGGGGGCCGTCGAGGTCGAGGGCGTGGGAGAAGGACGAAAGGTCTACTGGACGGTTCCCCCGCGCGAGAAGGCAGTTCGTTGCGGCGCGGTGCAGCCTGCCAAGGACTACATGAGAAACGCGATCGCCCGGCGGCGCAGCCATCGCTATGAGCCGCTGGCCGGCAACATCGCCATCAAGCGCCGACCTGCGAATCGCGGTGCCGAGCTCGAGCAGGCGCGCGCCACGATCCTCTATGTCGACATCGTCCGATCCACCGAGAAAGCCGCGCGGCTCGGCGACGCGCGTTGGACGCAGGTGATGAACCACTACTACGCCGCCGTCCGCAGGGAGTTGAAGACGTTGCGCGGCAAGGAAGTCGTGACGACCGGGGACGGGCTGCTCGCGACATTCGAGGCGCCGGCAGCCGCGGTCCAATGCGCGACCGCAATCCGCGAGGCGGTGCGCACGCTGGGGCTCGACATCCGGGTGGGCCTGCACGTGGGCGAATACAAGGTGAGCGGCCCCGACGTGTTCGGCCTCGCATTCCACATCGGCGCGCGCGTCGCCGCGAAAGCGCGCGCCGGCGAGGTCCTGGTCTCGAGCTCGGTCAAGGATCTAATGCTGCAGTCCGAGATCCGGTTCAAGGATCGCGGCGCGCACCAGCTCAAAGGCGTGCCGAAGCGGTGGCGCCTCTACCGGGTCGAGCGGTAAGCGACCCGTTCGTTCGGCAAGCGTGCGGCTTGCTTTCAGGCAGCCTCGCGGCTTCTACTCCGCTCTCGACGGCCACAGCCTGTCGCGAGGATCGAAAGCATGCAGCGAAGCACGGACCGCATCCTGACCACACACATGGGCAGCCTGCCGCGGCCCGACATGCTGGCCGACCTGCTGGTGGCCCAGGCCGAGGACAAGCCGGTCGATGGCGCGCGGATCGCGACGCTGACCGACGAGGCGATGGACTACATCGTGCGCCGCCAGCTCGATTGCGGCATCGATGTCGGCAACGACGGCGAGATGCCGCGCTCGACCTTCTTCGGCTACATCACCGGCCGCATGTCAGGCTTCGGCGGCCGCTCCAACCGCCGGCCGATCCTCGACATGCAGCGCTTTCCAAAATGGTGGCGAGACTACCAGGCGCGCGGCGTCCGCCGGCTCAACGTCTACGGCCTGCCGGCAGCGATCGGGCCGGTCCGCTACGATCGCCTCGATGGCGCCAGGGCCGAGCTCGACGCGTTCGCCCGCGCGCTGGCCCGCCAGACTGGGCGCTTCGCCGAGACCTTCGTGACCGCTGTCTCGCCCGGCTTCGCCGCCTGCGCGCTGGAAAACCAGCACTACGACAGCCACGAGGCCTACGTCTTCGCGCTCGCCCGCGAGCTCCGGCAGGAATACCAGCTCATCGTGGCGCAGGGCCACGTGCTGCAGATCGACTCGCCCGACCTCGGCATCGAGCGCGCCGGTTACTTCCAGGACCAGCCACTGACCAGGTTCATCGAGGCGATGGAGATGCACGTCGCGGCGTTGAACGAGGCGCTGGCCGACATCCCGCCCGAGCGGGTGCGCTTCCACGCCTGCTGGGGCAACCGCGACAGCCCGCACGTGCACGACGTGGCGGCGCCCGACGTGCTGCCGGTCTGCTTCCAGGTGAAAGCCGGCGCGCTCTGCCTGCCCTTCGCCAACCCGCGCCACAGCCACGAGGTCGACGCGTTCCGGACCCAGAGGCTGCCCGACCGCATGGTCCTGGTCTGCGGCGTGATCGAGACGACGCACAACTACGTCGAGCACCCGCAGGTCATCGCCGAGCGCCTGGAGCGGGCCGTGCGCGCTGTCGGCGACCGCGAACGCGTCATGGCGGGAACCGATTGCGGCTTCGGGACGATCGTCGGCGACACCCAGGTGTCCGAGGACGTGGTCTGGGCCAAGCTCGAGGCGATGCGCGACGGCGCGGCCATGGCGAGCAAGCGGCTCTGGGGTTGAGGCGGATCCGCGGGCGCCTTGGCCACTTGCCGTGCCCACGAGCGACGGACGGATGTGTGCGCCGCGATCACACCGGCTTGAGATTGGCCCGGCGGATCACCTTGGCCCACTTCTCGGTCTCGTCGGCGATCAGCTTGCCGAACTCGGCCGGCGTCATCGGCATCGGCGCGCCTCCAAG
>JALHMO010000176.1 GCA_022844015.1 Reyranella sp.
GTGAAAACACAAGACGCGCCCCACTGGTGGGGCGCGCTCCCAGCCATGAGCTTCCCTCTCGCAGCGCCACCACTTTCTCAGCATCGTGGTGCGCGCCGGCGTGCTGGGGGTCTCCCCAGCGAAGCTGGGGAGGTGTCCGCGCCTGCTCTGAGCGAAGCCGAAGGGTCATCGCGGACGGAGGGGTCATGAGCAGCGGGACTGGGGCCTCTGACCCCTCCGTCGCCGTAAGACGGCGACACCTCCCCAGCTTCGCTTAGCGAAGCTGGGGAGGAGAACCGAAAAGCTGGCGCGTACGAGTGGTGCGCTCCCAACGAAAAACCCCTCCCGGCGGGGACCGGGAGGGGTTGAAGGAGCGCGCTGCGGTCAGGCCGCAGTCGGGGAAGGAGACGCCGGCGGCTCGGCCGTCGGCGGCCGGTTACGGCGGTCGTTCATGAACTGGTCGAACTCGGCGCGATCCTTGGCGGCGCGCAGCCGGTCGAGGAAGTCGCGGAACTCGCGCTGCTCCTCGTCGAGCCGGCGCAGCGTCTCCTCGCGATACTCGTCGAAGGCGACGTTGCCGCTGCTGCCGCCGCCCCAGCGCTGGCGGCGCTTCCAGGCGCGCCAGTCCTCGCGCGCCTCGCGGCGGGCCTCACGGCCATCGGGTCCATACCACTGGCCGAAGCGGCCATGCCTCGAGCAGAACATGCGTCGACTCCATATCAGGTAGATCAGAAGGGCAAGGCCGATCGGCCAGAACAGGATGAAGCCCACGATCATCAGGGCGATCCAGGCGGGCCGGGGCAGGTCGTCCAGTCTTTCCATCAAGCCCGTCATCGGGGGCTCCCTCGCTAGCGGCGTTAACGGATGTAAATGTTAACGACATTTACATTGGGCACTCGCCCGGCGGGTGTCAAGGGCCGGCTCAGGCTTTTTGCGGGAAGCCCAGGCCCTGCAGGTAGATCAGCATCGCCGACTCGAGCAGCTCCTCGGCCGTCATCGGCAGGGTGCGCCGGCCGGCATCGCCGCGGCCGAACAGCGAGGCGATGCCATGCGCCATCGACCACACGTGCAGGCTCATCATCAGCGCCGGCGGCCGCTTGCCGGCCGGCAGCAGGCCGACCAGCGCGTCGGCGGCGGTGCGCAGCACGGCGAACGCCTTCTCGCCGGCGGCGCGCAGCTCGGGATTGAGATTGGGTGACAGGCCCGATTCGAACATCGCCGCATAGTAGGCCGGCTCGCTGGCGGCGAAGGCGAGGTAGGCCTTGCCGACATTGTGGAAGGCGGTCACCGCGTCGGGCTTGCCGTTCGCCCAGCCGGTCGAGAGCATGGCCTCGAAGCGCTGGAATCCCTCGCGTGCGACATCGGCCAGCAGGGCATCGCGATCGCGGAAATGGCGATAGGGCGCCGCGGCGCTGACGCCCGCCGAGCGGGCGGCGTCGGCGAAGGTGAAGCCGGCCGGGCCCTTCTCCTTGATCAGCTCGCGCGCCGCCTTGATCAGGGCTTCGCGCAGGTTGCCATGGTGATAGCCCCGCTCCTCGCGATCGCCTCGTTTCCAACTCATGTTAAGCCAGTTTACATTAAAGCGGCGGGCCGCAACAGGCGGCCGGTCGGTTCACGGCGCGAGAAGGGAACGGCAATAGGCGACGAAGTCGCCGGCCTGCGTGCAAAGCTCCGCGGCTTCTTCGGCTGTCGGCACGGCGCTGTCATCGTAGTCCGAGAACAACCTGAGTTGCTCGGCATTGTTGAAAGCGCGGCCGAACAGGCGACCGCGTTCGTCATCGTTCGGTATCAGGCGGGAGAACTGTCCGATCACGCCCGAATGCGACTTGGGAACCTCACCTGTTCTGTCGAGCAGCACCGCAGCGGCGGCTTGCATCATGGCATAGTAGGAAACGTGAATGGTCGATTCAGGCGCCTCTTCAGGGGAGTGGCGCTCAGCCTGGCCCAGGAAGCGCAAGGCCTTCGCATACCGTTTCGCAGCCTCGGACGTCATGCTGCGAGCCCGTCCCTGAGCACGTTCCTGAGAAAGTAAGATCCTTCGGGTGAACGACCGGAGTCGATTGCAACGGTCTGAAAGTACTGCCCGCTTTCCATCATCAGATCGAATCCGATGTCGGACAGGACCCTGCGATCGTGCGGCAAGGGCGGGCCGTTGACGAAGACCGCGATATCCCAATCCGAATCTGGTCGTGCGTCACCTCGCGCTCGTGATCCATAGAGCATCACGCGCGCGACTCTTCCCGGAAGCGCCATTTCGGCGCGCCGCTTGAATTCGCGAACCAGGGCGAGGTCGTTCGTGGACATGGCCACACTATAGCGCGGGACATCGCTCGGCTCGACTGGCGTTGCGTGGCCGAAAGATGGTGAAATCGTGCGTGATAAGATAGAAGGGGTCCGATCGTGCAACTGTGGATGACAACCGTGGCCTCGGCGCGCGGGGCGGCGCGCACCGCGCAGGAAACCGAGGCGGCGGGCTGGGACGGCATGCTGGTGGTCGATTCGCAGAACTTGTCGGGGGACCCCTATGTCGCCCTGGCGCTGGCGGCGAGCGCGACCAGGCGGATCGGCCTCGGCACCGGCGTCACCAACTCGGTGACGCGCCATGCGGCGGCCACCGCGACGGCGATCACCAGCGTCAACCGGGTGTCGAACGGCCGCGCCGTGCTGGGTATCGGGCGCGGCGATTCGGCGCTCGCCCATCTCGGCCGCGCGCCGGCGCGGCTCGGCCAGTTCGAGCGCTACCTGAGGCAATTGCAGACCTACCTGCGCGGCGAGGCGGTGAGCTTCGACGACATCGATATCCCGCACGACGTTGCGCCGCCGATGTCGGGGCTGCACCTGCACGACGCGCCGCCGGCCAGCCGCATCGCCTGGATCGCCGATGGCGCCAAGGTGCCGGTCGAGGTCGCCGCGAGCGGCCCCAAGGTGATCGCGATTGCGGCCTTGCACGCCGAGCGCGTGATGTTCGCTCTGGGCGCCGACCAGGAGCGGCTGAGCTGGGGCATCGGGCTTGCCAGGAAGATTCGCAAGGACGCCGGTCTCGATCCCGACGGCATCGCCTTCGGCGCCTACGTCAATCTGGGCTGCCACGGCGACATCGGCGCGGCGCGCAGCCTGGTGCGCGGCGGGCTCACGACGTTCGCGCGCTTCTCGGTGATGCATGGCAAGACCAACGTGCCGACCTCGTCGGGCGACCGCGAGGTGCTGGAGGCGCTGCACTCGAACTACGACATGAAGGCCCATACGCGCGGCGATTCGCGACAGGCGACGACACTGACCGACGACTTCGTCGACCGCTTCGCCATCGTCGGCTCCCCAGATCGTTGCATCGAGCGTCTGCGGTCGCTGGCCAGGCTCGGCCTCGACAAGGTGGCGATCAGCGGTGCGACGCGCGGCGCGTCGGTCGAGGATGCGGCGGTGGGGCGCGACCTGCTGGTCAGGCACGTGCTGCCGGGCATGCACGCGTAGGACGAAAGATCCCCCGCTGCGCGGGGGATGACAATATCCCTTGGGCGCGCGCCGCGGGCATACGACGTCATCCCGAGCGCAGGGCATTCACAAACAAAAATGCCGTCATCCCGAGCGAAGCCGCGCGTAGCGCGGCGCAGTCGACGGACCTTTCTTGCTGGTGCTGCCACAAGAAAGGTCCCTCCACTACGCCTCCCTTCGACTGCGCTCAGGGCAGGCGCTGTGCTCAGCTTCGGTCGGGATGGCGGTGTTTTCCCATATGCAAATGCCCTGGAGCGCTGTGGGGCAGCTTCGAGCTCTATCGCCAGATCTTCTTGCCGCTCCCCGGCAACCCCAGCTCGCCCCACATCGCGTCGACCTTGTCGACGACGGCCTGGTCCATGCGGATCTGGCGGCCCCATTCGCGGTTGGTCTCGCCGGGGAACTTGTCAGTGGCGTCGAGGCCGATCTTCGAGCCCAGGCCGCTGACCGGGCTCGCGAAGTCGAGATAGTCGATCGGCGTGCTCTCGATCACCGTGATGTCGCGCGCCGGGTCCATGCGCGTGCTCAGCGCCCACATCACATCCTTCCAGTTGCGCGCGTCGATGTCGGCGTCCACCACGATCACCCACTTGGTGTACATGAACTGGCGCAGGTAGCTCCACACACCCATCATCACGCGCTTGGCGTGGCCGGCGTAGGCCTTCCTCATCGACACCACGGCTATCCTGTAGCTGCAGCCTTCGGGCGGCAGCCAGAAATCGACGATCTCGGGGAACTGCTGCTGGAACAGCGGGATGAAGACCTCGTTCAGCGCCTCGCCCAGCACGCTCGGCTCGTCGGGCGGCCGGCCGGTGAAGGTCGAGAGGTAGATCGGCTGGCGCCGCATGGTGATGGCGCTCAAGGTGAACACCGGAAAGCGCTCGACGCTGTTGTAGTAGCCGGTGTGATCGCCGTAGGGACCCTCGTCGCCGTAGTCGTCGAGGCTGACATGGCCCTCGAGCACGATCTCGGCCTCGGCCGGCACCTTGAGCGGGATCGTCTTGCAACCGACCAGCTCGACTTTCCTGCCGCGCAGCAGGCCGGCGAACTGGTACTCCGACAGCGTATCCGGCACCGGTGTCACCGCCGCCAGGATGGTGCCGGGATCGGCGCCGATCACCGCCGCCGCGGGCAGAGGCTCGCGCTTGCCGGCGCCCTTCCAGCGCTGATGATGCTGCGCGCCGCCGCGATGCTTCAGCCAGCGCATCAGCGTCGTGTTGCGGCCGGTCACCTGCAGGCGATAGATGCCGAGATTGAAGCTGTCCTGGCGATCGCCCTTGGGGTCGGGGCCCTGGGTCACGATCAGCGGCCAGGTGATCAGCGGCGCCGGCTCGCCCGGCCAGCAGGTCTGGATCGGCAGCAGGCCGAGATCGATGTCGTCGCCCTTCAGCACGATCTCCTGGCAGGGTGCGCTGCCGACCGTGCGCGGCTTCATCGCCATCACGGTGCGCAGCATGGGCAGCATGTCGAGCGCCTCGCGCCAGCCGCCCGGCGGCTCGGGCTGGCGCAGGAAGGCCAGCGTCTCGCCGACGCCGCGCAGGCCGGCGGGCTCGCGGTCCATGCCCCAGGCGACCCGCTCGACCGTGCCGAACAGGTTGACCAGCACCGGCATCCCGGCGCGGCTGCCGTCGGCCCGCACGACGTTCTCGAACAGCACCGCCGGCCCCTTCTCGGCGAGCAGCCGAGTCTGGATCTCGGTCATCTCGAGGTGTGGGGACACCGGTGCCTTGACCCGCACCAGCCGGCCGCTCTGTTCGAGCCGAGCCATGAAGTCGCGGAGCGAGGCGTATGGCATGTTGGGCAAGACCTTTAGAGGGGCCATCGCATGAGATCAAACGCCGTCCCGGCCGAGTTCGAGGACCTGCTGACGCGGGCCGGCCGGCGCGTGCTGGCGGGCACGCATGACCTCAGCGGCGCCCTTGCCGACCCGCGCACGCGCTTCGTGGTGCACGACGACCTGGTCGATCGCGCCAAGGCCCGGCGCCTGCGGCGGGTCCTCGAGGAGGCGCTGGCGGGCACGCTCGAGCCGCTGGAGCGGCCGATCCCGCCGGAGTCGATCTTCAGGATGCGCCACGATTACGGCGAGACGCTGCCCAAGACCAGCCGGGCCCGCACGATCTACTTCGAAAGCCGGCGCGAGGCCGGCGTCAAGGCGGCCGAGCGGATCGGCCTCGTCCGCCTGCTGCGCTCGGCGAGCTTTCGCGCCTTCGCCGAGGCGCTGGCCGGCCGCAGGCTGACGGCCGGCTGGGGCCTGCAGGTGCTGCGCTACGGGCCGGGTGACTACGCCGGCCCGCACAACGACCACCATCCCGAGAACCCTCGTGCGCGGCACGGCTATGTCGACATCCATCTCAGCCTGTGCTCGCCCGGCGTTGCCCACCAGTGGCTGGTCTACAGCCGCGCTGGTCATTTCAGCGAGATCGTGCCGCTCGCCGCGCCGGCGACGCTGACTGCCTACCGCCTGCCGTTCTGGCACTACACGACGCCGCTGGCCGGCAAGCCCGGTGCCGCCCGCTGGGTGCTGCTGGGGACGTTCCTCTATCGGTGAGTCCTCCCCACGCAGTGGGGAGGTGTCGCCGTCTTCGGCGACAAAGGGTCATGAGCAGCGAGACTGTGACTCATGACCCCTCCGTCGGCGTAAGACCCTTCGGCTTCGCTCAGGGCAGGCGCGGACACCTCCCCGGCGGAGCCGGGGAGGGGGATGTCTACTTCGCGCCGACCGGCACGACGCTGATCGAGTTCTGCGGGCTGCCTTCGATGATGCGGTCGGTGTAGGTGAGATAGACCAGCGCCCGCCGTTTGGCGTCCCAGAAGCGGACGACCTGGGTGGTCTTGAAGATCAGCGAGGCGCGCTCGCTGAACACCTCGTGCGGGCTCCTGAGCCTGTCGAGGCGGCTGGCGTCGATCGGCCCCACCTGGTGGCAGGAGATCGAGGCGTAGGGCGGATCCTCGGCCAGCCCGAGCGCGCCCTTGATACCGCCGGTGCGGGCTCGCGACATGTAGCAGGTGACGCCCGGCACGTCGGGATCGTCGATCGCCTCGATCACGATCTTGTCGTTGGGTCCGAACCACTGGAATTGGTAGCCGACCGAGCCGATCTCCTCGGCCTGGGCAGCAGCGGCAGACAGCATCAGCGACAAGGCCAAGATGGCGCGGCGCACGGCACGGACTCCCTTTGACGGGGGCAGGTCAGACGGGGCGCAGCCCGTTCTCGGGCATCGTGCCGCCAGCTTCCTTCACCGCCGCACGATACTCCTTTTCGGAGGTGAAGGGCTTGGCCTTGGGGAAGTCCTTCTTGCGGCCGGGGCGGATGGCGCCGGTCGAGGGCTCGACCACCAGCAGCTCGCCCTTCCGGCCGAGCAGCGCGATCTCGCGCTTCCAGCGCGAGAACACCCGCCGTGCCGAGGCAGAGAAATCGACGTAGGTCTTGAACTCGGTCGGATCCTTGATGAACAGCGCCTCGTAGGTGGCGATGAACTCGTCGACGAAGGCGCGGTCGACGATCTCGATGTTCGACATCATCCAGCAGCGGTCCTCGAACACCCAGTAGGTGCCCAGCCCGACGAGTTGCTTCTCGCGCGTCAGGTAGGGATAGAACGGGAAGCCGCGGCAGGCGATGGTGCGGTTGTCGCGCTCGCAGAAGCGTGCGCCCTTGCAATGGACGGCCATGCAGTCGCTGGTCAGCTCGTCGACGATCTGCCGCGTCGCGTAGTCGTAGGGCTTGAACTTGGACCACAGGTCGGTGCGCGTCTTGAGCAGCTCGAACTCGACCTTGTGCACCACCGGCACGGCGTTCTGCGTCGAGCAGCAGACCGGCTCGCCGCCGTTCAGGGGCGCGCACTTGCGGCCGCAGTCGAAGCGCGACACCGGGGCGGTGAAACCGTCGTAGAGGCTGGCGAAGTCAGCAGCCTTCAGGTTGGCCTTTGCCATTGCTTTGGCTGTAGCCCAATCCCTTGTGAAAGAACAGCGAAGGAATTGTAACGCCGTCTCAGGCGACTGGCATCATCCGAAGGGCATCACCCGCCACACGACGGTTTCCCGCATCCCGCGATTCTCGAGCTGCAGCGACGTCGGGATGGCGTAGCGCGCCCGCTCCTCGAGCCCCTGGGCGCTGAAATAGTTGCGGCCGGGGTCGCCCAGCAGGACCAGCCGGCCCCGCGCCGCATGGCTGCGCAGCCAGGCGAGCGCGCGCTGCGACATCTCGCGCTCGTAGCAGACGTCGCCGGCAATGACGACCTCGGCTTCGGGCTCGCCGTCCGGCCCGGCCAGCCAGTCGGCATCGCTCAGGTCGACGTGCAGGCCGTTGCCCCGGGCGTTGAGGCGGGTGGCGACCAGGGACATGGCGTCGATGTCGTTGGCCAGGACCGACCTCGCCCCGGCGCGGGCCGCGGCGAGCGAGGAGATGCCCGAGCCGGCGGCGAAGTCGATCACCTGCCTGCCGTGCACCTCGGCCGGATTGTCGAGCAGGTAGCGGGCGATGGCCTGGCCGCCCGGCCAGCAGAAGGCCCAGTAGGGCGGGTCGATGTTTTGCGCCTCCAGCCACGCCTCGGTGGCCTGCCAGATCGGCACGTACTCGCTGGCCAGCCACAGCTCGAGCTCGGGCACCATCGCCGGCCGCTCGAGCGCGGTGTTGGCGCGGATGAAGCCTTCCGGGTCGGCGGGGAGGCGGGCCATCGGATCAGGCTGATCGGCGAGGCGTTGCCGCGCTCACGGTGTCATCCCGAGCGACGAGAGGGACCTTGGGCGATGTCGACCAAAGGTCCCTCCCGTCGCTCGGGATGACAACCGTGTCGTGGCAGGCGGCGTGGGTCATCCCATATGGCCTGCCGCGATCGCCACGACCAGCAGGAGGCCCAGCCAGCCATTGGCCTTGAACTTGGCAAGGCAGTCGGCCGGGTCGTGCTGCCTGAGGAAGGCGATCTGCCAGGCGAAGTGCGCGGCGATGGCGGCGAGCACGATGAAGTAGCCGGGACCGAGACTGGCCAGCACGCCGGCCACCGCCCATGCCGCCACCGCCAGCACGGCGAACAGGGTGAGCCAGCGCCTCGGTGCCGCGGCGAAGCGCCGTGCCGTCGAGAGCACGCCGACGACGGCATCGTCGCGCTGGTCCTGCATGGCGTAGATCGTGTCGTAGACCATCGTCCACGCGACCCCGCCGACATAGAGCGCAACGGCGGCCCATGACAGCGTGCCGGTCACCGCGGCATAGCCCACGAGCGCGCCCCAGTTGAAGGCGAGCCCGAGCACCACCTGCGGCCACGAGGTGATGCGCTTCATGGTCGGGTAGATCAGCACCAACCCGATCGAGGCAAGCGTCACCGCGCCGGCGAACTTGTTGAGCTTGAACAGGATCACCGCGCCGGCCAGCGACTGCAGTGCCATCCAGCCCAGCGCCTGGCGCAGCTTGAGCTCGCCGGAGGGCAGGGGCCGGCCGCGCGTGCGCTCGACGCGGGCGTCGACCTTGCGGTCGACGATGTCGTTCCAGGTGCAGCCGGCGCCGCGCGCCGCGAGCGCGCCCAGGGCAAAGATCGCCATCCATCCCGCGATTCGCAGCCAGTCCGGCGCGGCACCCAGGGTCACCGACCACCAGCACGGCATCATCAGCAGCCAGACGCCGATCGGCCGATCCCAGCGTGCCAGCCGCCCGTACGGTCGCATCCACGGCGGCAGGTAGCGCAGCGTCCAGTGCCCGCGGTTGATGTCGGTGAAGCCGGTTGTCCGGTCGGCGCTCATGGCGGCATCATGCCGACATGGGCAGACGAACTCCATGAGCGTGTCGCGGCTGTATGTCGAGGCTGACCTGGCGACCGGCAGCGAGGCGCCGCTCGGCGAGGCGCAGCTTCACTACCTGCGCCACGTCATGCGGCGGCCCGACGGCGCGCCGCTCCGGCTGTTCAATGGCCGCGACGGCGAATGGCGCGGCACGTTCGAGGCGCGCGGCAAGAAGGCGGCGGTGGCGCTGGTGGCCGAGCGGCTGCGCGAGCAGCTACCCGAGCCCGACGTCTGGTTGTGCTTCGCGCCGGTCAAGCGCGCGCGCATCGACTACATCGCCGAGAAGGCGACCGAGCTCGGTGCGGCGCTGCTGCAGCCCGTGCTGACGCGGCACACCATCGTCGAGCGGGTCAATGTCGGGCGCCTGCGCGACAACGCCATCGAGGCGGCCGAGCAGACCGAGCGGCTGACCGTGCCCGTGGTGCGTGCGCCAGTCGAGCTCGCGACTCTTCTGGCGACGTGGCCGGCCGGGCGCCGCCTGTTGATGTGCGACGAGACCGGCGGCGGCCCGCCGATCGCCGAAGCGCGGGCCGGCCTCGATCACGCAGGCCGCGCGTCGCCGTGGGCGATCCTGGTCGGGCCGGAGGGCGGCTTCGCCGAGCAGGAACTCGCCCTGCTTCGTCGCACACCGGATGTCATGGCGGTCGGGCTGGGCACGCGAATCCTGCGCGCCGACACGGCGGTGCTCGCCGCGCTCGCCTGCTGGCAGGCCCTGGTCGGCGACTGGCGTCATCCGACGCCGCGGCTCGCCGTCGACTACCGGAGTGCCAGGGAGCACGGGTGAGTCTCACTCTCCTCCCCACGCTTTGCGTGGGGAGGTGTCCGCGTCTTCGCGGACGGAGGGGTCATGAGCAGCGGGACTGAGGCTCATGACCCCTCCGCCCCGTATGACGGGGCACCTCCCCAGCGAAGCTGGGGAGGAAGTCGAAAGGCGCAGTTCTTCCAGCGTGCGCGAATATGTTGTCTGAAGCCTCCCTCACGCCGTCGCCTGACCGCTTGCGTTCGGGCCTGCCGGCGTGGGAGACCGGTTGTTGAACATCATGAACCAGTCGCGTGCTCGCGTGAGAAATGCTCATGCGGCCGCGCCGCTCCCGATCGGCTTGCCGTCGTGGGGTGACGAGGGAGTCCTGAGCGCATGTCCGCACCTCCGTCCGGCGGCGGCACGCCGATCGAAAATCGGCGTCAGCTGATCGAATACTTCGCGGCCGGCAACAAGCCGCGCGCCGATTGGCGCATGGGCACGGAGCACGAGAAGTTCGGCTTCCACACGGCGAGCCTCAAGCCGCTCGCCTATGACGGGCCAGACGGCATCCGCGCCATGCTCGAAGGGCTGACCCGCTTCGGCTGGGAGCCTGTCGTCGAGGGCAACAACCCGATTGCGCTGAAGCGCGGCATGGCGAGCATCACGCTCGAGCCGGGCGGCCAGTTCGAGCTTTCCGGCGCGCCGCTCGAGACGCTGCACGAGACGGCCGACGAGAACGCGCAGCACATCGACGAGGTCAAGGCGGTCGCAGGCGAGATCGGCGCGGCCTTCATCGGCCTCGGATTCGCGCCGGAATGGACGCGCGAGGACATGCATTGGATGCCCAAGGGGCGCTATCGCATCATGCGCGAGTACATGCCGAAGAAGGGCAAGCTCGGCCTCGACATGATGCTGCGCACCTGCACGGTGCAGACCAACCTCGACTACGATTCCGAAGCCGACATGGTGAAGAAGTTCCGCGTCTCGCTGGCACTGCAGCCGCTCGCCACGGCGCTGTTCGCCATCTCGCCCTTCAAGGAGGGCAAGCCCTCCGGCTTCAAGAGCTACCGCAGCCACATCTGGACCGACACCGACCCCGACCGCTGTGGCATGCTGCCCTTCGTGTTCGAGGACGGCTTCGGCTTCGAGCGCTATGCCGACTACATGCTCGATGTGCCGATGTACTTCGTCTACCGCGACGGCAAGTACATCGACGCCTCGGGCCAGAGCTTCCGCGATTTCCTCGAAGGCAGGCTGCCGGCGCGTCCGGGTGAGCTGCCGACCATCAACGACTGGGCCGATCACGTCACCACGGCGTTCCCGGAGGTGCGGCTGAAGCGCTACCTCGAGATGCGCGGCGCCGACTCGGGGCCATTGCCGGCGTTGAATGCGTTGCCTGCCCTGTGGGTCGGGCTGCTCTACGATACGACGGCGCTCGACGCCGCGTGGGACCTGGTGAAGGACTGGACCACCGCCGACCACGACTACCTGCGCACCGAGACGCCGCGCGCCGGACTGGCGACGCGCTTTCGCGAGCGCAGCCTCGCCGACTGGGCGCGCGAGGTGGTCGAGATCGCCCACGCCGGCCTGCGCGCGCGCAGCCAGCTCGATGCGCACGGCAACGACGAGACGATCTACCTGGCGCCGCTCGATCGCGCGGTGGCGTCGGGCCTGGCGCCGGCCGACGAGCTGCTGGCCAAGTGGGAAGGCGAGTGGGGGCGTTCCTTCGCGCCGCTGTTCCGCGACCACGCCTACTGAGGTATCGTCTGCCATGCTCGATCGCTGCGATCGCGTGCGGTTCGCCCTCCACGACGCCGCCAAGGCGGCGCAGTGCTTCGGCCTGCTGCGCGGCATCTCGCGTAGCGGGCTCGCCTGGGAGTGGTCGGGCCGCGAGGATCTGGTGCCCAGGCCATGAAACGTCGCGTGTTCGTGGGGACGATCGCCATGGTGTCTCTCGCCTCCGGCGCCGGCCGGGCGCAACCTGCCGACTGGCAGACCATCGTCGGGCGCGACCTGCGGTTTCGAGTGGAGATGCCGGCACCGGCCACCGAGTCGAAGGCCCCGGAGAAGGAGAAGGGGCACGACAGCGAACGCATCGGCTGGGCCTCCAAGCTCAACGGCGAGATGTTCGACTTCGACTATGTCGACTACCAGGCCGGCTGGTACTCCGAGCGCGACACCAAGGTGATGGCGCGCGAGCTCGGCCGTGGCGAGGCCGAGAAGGCGTTCCCGCGCGCCACGTTCAAGTACATGCGCGACGAGCCGGTCACCCTGCAGGGCTGGGACGGCTACGCCCTCGACATCGAGGACCAGGGCGGCGCCGTCGTGATGATGCGCACCTACATCGTCAAGGATCGCCTCTACCGCCTGCTCGTCACCGCCAAGAACGACGACGCCAGCAAGGCCGCCGCGACCCGCTTCCTCGATTCTCTGAGGCTCGCGCAGACGAGGCAGTAGGCACCGGGGGCGCGCCACTCCAGTGGCGCGTCCTTTGCGCGATCCATGATGATCGCGCCACTGGAGTGGCGCGCCCCCGGCAACTTCGAACCATGACTCCTCCGTCTGCGTCGGCGTTTTGGCCGCGGAGCGGCCAAAAGCCTTTTGACCCTTCGGCTTCGCTCAGGGCAGGCGCGGACACCTCCCCAGCGAAGCTGCTACGGAGGGGACACATCCAAGCTGATGCTCCTGTCTACAGATCGGGATGGAGGGCGCTCATTGGGTCCTCTCCGCCCGCGTGAGCGGGGGGAGAGGAAGGGGCCCCGCGCATAGCGCGGGGGAGGAGAGGTGGGTGAGTGCCCCAGCACCGAACCGAACGAGCGCGCGACCTTCGTCGCGACTGTACGCCCGCAAAAAGATCGTCTGGGAGTTGCTGCGTGCCAAGCGCATGGACGGCACCAAGTTCCGCCGCCAGCATCCGATCGGTCCTTAAGCAAATCAGCTCCTGGGCGGCGCTCCATGACCCACCTCTCCTAGCCTCTCCCCCCGCTACGCGGGCGGAGAGGAACATGAGGCTTTGCATCTTCTCCACCCGCGCGATCGTCAGCGAAGCTGGGGAGGAGGAAGAGGTTACGGCGCAATCATCCTGTACACGCGCGCGGCGGTGCCGCTGTAGAGGGCGCGTTTCTCATCGGCCGAGGCGTTGGCGGTGAGGCGCTTGAAGGCGTTCCACAGCTCGGCGTAGCCGCACGACTGCTTGTCGGGCGGGAAGTTGCTCTCGAACATGCAGCGGGCGGGGCCGAACGCCTCGATGCACGGCTCGATGTAGGGGCGCCAGGTGTCGGCCAGCTCCTGCGATCCGGGAGGCGTATCGCGCTCGTGGAAGCCGAAGCCGAACGAGGTCATCCCGAGGCCGCCGAGCTTGATGACGACGTTGGGGCAGCGCGCGAGCTCGCCGATGCTCTTGCGCCACGCCGGCATGATCTCGGCCGATTTGCCGGCATAGGGGCCGACGCCCAGAACGCCACCGACATGGTCGACGATGATCGTGGTCTCGGGAAAGGCGCGCGCCAGGTCGACCAGATCGGGCAGCTGCGGATGGAAGTGCCAGGAATCGAAGGTGAGGCCGAGCTTGCCGAGCTCGGCGAAGCCTTCGCGGAACTTTGGATCGAGCAGGCGGTGCGGCGGGATGGGCCGCGACACGTGCTGGCCGACGATGCTGGCATCCCACGACGTGCCGTAGCGCACGCCGCGGAAGCGGCCGCCGCCGGCCGTGATCTCGGCTTCCAGCACCTCGCGCACGCGCGCGCCCAGCATCAGGTCGGCCCAGCCGATGATCGCCTCGGCCACCCGTGTCTTGCCGTACTGGCCCGACGCGCTTTGCGCGGCGATGCCGGTGACGAACTCGACCTCGCCGACAGGGCGCATCTCGACCGGCCCGTCGGCGCGGAACATCGCCTGGCATTCGAGGAACACGGTGGAGACGATATTGTGGCCGCCGCCGATATCGGCCAGCAGCTCGGGCAGGAAGTAGAGCCCGCGCACGTCGGTGTGCCAGAGATGGTGATGCGGGTCGATGATCGGCAGCTCGGGCTCGAGCGCCGCCTCGCCCGGGCGCCGCGCCAGCCATTGCGCGAGATCGGCGTCGTTGCGGTGGATCAGTCCGCGATAGTCACCTTGGGCCATGTCGCTTCCTCCGTTCGCAGGGAACTCCCATATGACACAAAATCCCGTCATCCCGAGCGGAGCCGTGCGTGGCACGGCGCAGTCGAGGGACCTGTCTTGCCGAAGCTGCAACAAGAAAGGTCCCTCCACGACGCCGCGCCGCGCGCGGCTCCGGTCGGGATGACGGTGAATATTGGATGTGCGACTGCCCGCCGGTAGCCGTCCGCGGCATCACGACGTTCGCGCAAGGTCCTGGTTGGCGAGCAGCCGCTGCAGCGCGGCACCCGCGGCCAAGAGGATCCGTTCCAGGATGATCCGGCCGTGCTCGGCCGAGGCGCCGGAGGCATCGCCGATGACGCCACGATCGGCGATCCGCGGGTCGCCGCTGCTCCATGGCCAGCTCACGCCGGAATCGAGGATGGTGGTGCGCACCTCGGCATCGCTCACGGCCCTGGCGAGGCCGGCAATTCGCTCGCCGCGCACGCGATCGGGCGCGAGGGCCAGCATGAGCGACGTCTCGTCCTTGCCGGCATGGATCTCGGGCAATCCGACCGCCGGTACCGGGCTCATCAGCGCGCCGGTATGCAGGGTGCACACGTTCAGGGCGAAATCGTCCCTGAGCTCGTAGCCGAGCACCTCGAGGATGCCACGGTTGCCGCCGTGGCCGTTGACGATCAGGAGGTTGCGCGCCGGCAAGGCGCGCGCAATCTCGCGCGCCAACTCGCGCAGAAAGGCGGTCATCCCGGTGACCGAGAGCGACAGCGTGCCGGCCGTCCACGCGTGCTCGCGCGACAGGCCGAGCGGCAGCAGCGGAAGCTGCCACAGGTCGAAGGTGTCGCCGAAGCGCGCGATGATCGCCTCGGCCAGGCGCTCGGCCAGGATGGCATCGGTGTCGAGCGGCAGATGAGGCCCGTGCTGCTCCATCGACCCGATCGGCAGCACCAGCACCGAACGCTCGCCGAGGCGCGAGATCTCCTCGAAGGTGAGGCTGCCGAGCACGCGATCCTTCATCGACTCATCCCCTGACCATGCGGCGAAGGACGTTGTCCTTCAGCACGACATGATGGAACAGCGCCGCCCCGATATGGAGCACGATCAGGATCAGCAACGCAAAACCCATCGCCCGATGGACCGCGAACAGGCTCTCGGACAACGGCCGATCGATGGTCCAGATCGGCGGAAGCTCCAACAGCCAGAATACCAGGATGGGCGCGCGATAGGCCGAGGTCGCGATCCAGCCGACCATCGCCTGCAGCAACAGCAGCCCATAGAGCGCCCAGTGCGTCGCATGCGCGATCCGGCGCTGGCTTGGCGAAATGCCGGCCGGCAGCGGCGGCGGTGGATGGCTCAGCCGATAGAGCAGGCGGGCCAGCACGAGCGGCAGAAGGACCGCCCCGATCGAGCGATGCAGGTGATAAAGCGTGTCCTGTGCCGCTCCGACATTGGCGTTGGCCATGACGATCCCGATGGGAATCATCACGAGCACCAGCGCCGCCGTCGACCAATGGAACAACCGGGCCGTCGATGAATATCCCGCCTCGGCGCGATCGGACATGGTCACTCCAAGCCCAGGGTTCACTGGTTCGAGCGGAAACCTCACCCTGAGGAGCCACGCGGAGCGTGGTGTCTCGAAGGGTGGGCCAGGGTACTCGTTATCGCCCACCCTTCGAGACGCGGCCTGTGGCCGCTCCTTAGGGTGAGGTCATGCTTCGTGGCTTCAACCCGAGGAGACCACTCTCTAGCAGCCTGTCGGACTGAGTGCCTCTGAAGGAGCGGAGATCATCGATATGCAATCTATAGTAGCATATCGAAAGTGTTATCTCTGTCAGGCGTGTGCGAGGGTGAACATCCGCTT
>JALHMO010000177.1 GCA_022844015.1 Reyranella sp.
GTGTGCTCTTCCGATCTCTGCCGGTGCGGCCGCCGCAACCGGCGGCGGCGACGGTGAAAGCGGCGCCGCGGCAGGCGCAGGCTTCGACGCGGCTGCTGCAGCAGGCTTCGCCGCCGCTCCCGCGGCGCCGGCCTCGATATGACAGAGCACGCCGCCGACCTGGACCGTGGCACCTTCCTCGACGGCGAGGTCGACGATTCTGCCAGCGACCGAGGCATTGACCTCGACGGTGACCTTGTCGGTCTCGAGCTCGCACAAAGGCTGATCGATCGCCACCGCATCGCCCGCCTTGACCAACCACTTGGCGACGGTCGCCTCGGTGACCGACTCGCCCAGTGCCGGGACCTTGATCTCGACAGCCATGTTCTGAAACCCCTCTCCCTCAGCCGACCCGACACTCGCCTATAACGAAAAATCCGTCATCCCGACCGGAGCCGAGCGCAGCGAGACGGAGTGGAGGGACCTTTCTTGTTTGCAGAGGCTGCAAGAAAGGTCCCTCGACTGCGCCGCCAATGGCGCTGTAAACAGCGCCTAATCGGGCCGCTCCGGTCGGGATGACGGTATTTTGTCATATGCGAACGCCCTGCTCTGGCGACTCCCGATGTTGCGCGCCCTACCCGATCGTCAGCGCGCGATCGACCAGGTCGGCCTGTTCCTTGACATGCGTGCGGGCCGAGCCGGTGGCCGGCGACGCCGATTCGGGGCGCCCGATGTAGATCGGCCGTTTCGCCCTGACGTCGATGCCCGCCAGCGAGCGCTCGATGCGGCGATCGACGAAATGCCAGGCGCCGGCGTTATCCGGTTCTTCCTGGCACCACACGATCTCGGCATTGGGGTACGCCGAGAGCCTGACGCCGAGCCGGTTGAATGGGAAGGGGTAGAGCTGCTCGATGCGGTAGATCGCGATGTCGTCGATGCCGCGCTTGCGCCGCTCGGCGACGAGATCGAAGTAGACCTTGCCCGAGCACAGGATGACGCGGCGCACCTTGGCCGGCTCGGCGATCCGGTCGGTCTCGGTGAGGATGCGCCTGAACGAGGAGCCCGGCCCGAAATCCTCCAGCCGCGACACGCAGTCCTTGTGGCGCAGCAGGGACTTGGGCGTCATCACGACCAGCGGCTTGCGGAAGCTGCGCCGCACCTGGCGGCGCAGCGCGTGAAAATAGTTGGCCGGCGTGGTCGGCACGACGACCTGCCAGTTGTCCTCGGCCGAGAGCTGCAGGTAGCGCTCCAGCCGGGCCGAGCTGTGCTCCGGACCCTGCCCTTCGTAGCCGTGCGGCAGCAGCATCACCAGGCCGTCCATGCGCAGCCACTTGCTCTCACCCGAGCAGATGAACTGGTCGATGATGACCTGTGCGCCATTGGCGAAGTCGCCGAACTGGGCCTCCCACATGACGAGAGCATTCGGCTCGGCCGACGAATAGCCGTACTCGAAGCCCAGCACGCCGGCCTCGTTGAGCGGGCTGTCGATCACCTCGAAGTGCGCCTGGTGCGGCGCCACGTGGTTGAGCGGGATGTACTTGTCCTCGGTGGTCTGGTCGACCAGCACGGAATGGCGCTGCGAGAAGGTGCCGCGTCCCGAATCCTGGCCTGAGAGGCGCACCGGGGTGCCTTCGGCGAGCAGCGTCCCGAGCGCCAGCGCCTCGCCGGTCGCCCAGTCGATGTCCTGGCCGGTGTCGATGGTCTTGCGCTTCTCCTGGAGCTGGCGGGCGATCTTGCGGTTGAGATCGAAGCCCTTGGGCGCCTCGCAGAGCGCGTGGCCGACCGAGCGCACCAGGTCGAGCTCGACCGCCGTCGTGCCCTTGCGGTCCTCCTCGCCCGGCGCGACCGTGAGGCCGGCCCAGCGGCCCTCCAGCCAGTCGGCCTTGTTGGGCTTGTACTGGCTCGCCGCCTCCAGCGCCTTGTCGAGCTTGTCGCGCAGCGCCGCGTCGAGCCTGGCGACGTCGGCAGCGGTGACCACGCCCTCGGCCTCGAGGCGCGCGGCATAGACCTCCTTCACCGTCTTGTGGCCGGCGATCATCTTGTACATCAGCGGCTGGGTGAACATCGGCTCGTCCGATTCGTTGTGCCCATGCCGGCGGTAGCAGAACATGTCGATGACGATGTCGCGCTTGAAATGCTGGCGATACTCGGTGGCGATGCGCGCGACGTGGACCACCGCCTCGGGGTCGTCGCCGTTCACATGCAGGATCGGCGCCTGCACGATCTTGGCGACCTCCGTGCAATAGGGGCCCGAGCGCGAGTAGGTCGGCAGCGTGGTGAAGCCGATCTGGTTGTTGACGATGAAGTGGATGGTGCCGCCGATGCGGTAGCCGCCGAGATCGCTGAGGTCGAGGCTCTCGGCCACCAGGCCCTGGCCGGCGAACGCCGCGTCGCCGTGCATCAGGATGGCCATTACCTGGCTGCGGTCGGTGTCGTTGCGCTGGTCCTGCTTGGCGCGCGCCTTGCCGAGCACGACCGGGTTCACCGCCTCGAGGTGCGAGGGGTTGGGCGACAGCGAGACGTGCACCGTGTTGCCGTCGAACTCGCGATCGGCCGAGGCGCCGAGATGGTATTTGACGTCGCCCGAGCCGCGCATCTCCTCGGGCAGCGAGGAGCGGCCCTGGAACTCGGAGAACAGCGCCGTATAGCTCTTGTGCAGGACATGCACGAGGGTGTTGAGGCGGCCGCGATGCGGCATGCCGATGACGACGTCGCGGATGCCGAGCTGGCCGCCGCGCTTCAGGATCTGCTCGATGCCCGGGATCAGCGATTCGCCGCCGTCGAGGCCGAACCGCTTGGTGCCGACGAACTTGACGCCGAGGTAGCGCTCCAGCCCCTCCGCCTCGACGACGCGCTCGAGGATGGCGTGGCGCCCCTCGAGGGTGAACTCGGTGCGGTTCTCGACATGCTCGATGCGCTCCTGGATCCACAGCTTCTGGTCGGGATCGGAGATGTGCATGTACTCGACGCCGATCTTGCCGCAATAGGTGCGGCGCAGGCGGTCCCAAATCTGCGTCAGCGTTGCCGCCTCGCCGAGGCCCAGCAGGCCGAAGATCAGGATCGGACGATCCCAGTCCTTGTCGCCGAAACCGTAGGTCTTGGGATCGAGCTCACGATGCGGTTCGTGGCGAATCAGGCCGAGCGGATCGAGATCCGCCTCGAGATGGCCGCGGATGCGGTAGGACCGGATCAGCTGGAAGGCCCGCAGCGTATCGAGGGCGGCGTGGCGGATGTCGTCCTCGGTCTTGCCGGCGAGCGCTGCAGCCGACGCGACGCCATTGCCCTTCACATTGCGATTGGCCGGCGCCGGCAGGATGTCGGGATCGACGGCGCCGATGACGTGCGCCCCGTTGGGCGCCCACGAGGCGCCGCGGACCTCGGCCAGGACGTCGCTCTTCTGCTCGCCGAGCGCCTCGAAGAAGGTCCGCCACTCGGCATCGACGCTGCCCGCATCCTCGAGGTAGCGCGCATGGAGCTCCTCGATGAACGGCGCATTGGCGCCGAACAGGAACGATGTTTGTTCCGCTCTCATGGTCCAGCCCTCCTAGGCCCGGCCTTCACAACACAACGGCGGCGGGCATCCTGCGGCACGGCCGCCGGCCTCACAGGCGTCACTCGACAAAAGAACCTCACCCTGAGGAGCGAACCGCAGGGCCGCGTCTCGATTCGGGCGAAGTAACCTTCGCCCTTTGGTCGGCAACAGATAGGGTGCTGCAACACCGCTTTTCCGGCGATCTCATGTGCAGCCCATCCTTCGAGACGGCCGCTACGCGGCCTCCTCAGGATGAGGATTTTGTTGGGGCTTCGACCAAAGTTAACGTCCATGCCCGTCGGCCCTGCCTGTTGGCGCCCTGTCCGTCAGCCCTTCATCGCGGCGAGCATCTCCTCGCCGAGCGCGGCGGGAGAATCAGCCACCTTGATGCCGACCGAGCGCATGAAATCGACCTTGAACTCGGCGGTATCGTGGCCGCCCGAGATGACCGCGCCGGCATGGCCCATGCGCCGTCCCGGCGGCGCCGTGCGGCCGGCGATGAAGCCGACGACCGGCTTCCTGGTCTTCGATGCCTTGATGAACTCGGCGCCCTTGACCTCGGCGTCGCCGCCGATCTCGCCGATCATGACAATGCCCTGGGTCTCCGGATCGGCGATCAGCATCTCGAGGCACTCGACGAAGTTGGTGCCGTTCACCGGGTCGCCGCCGATGCCGATGCAGGTCGTCTGGCCGAGGCCGACCGCCGTGGTCTGGGCCACCGCCTCGTAGGTGAGCGTGCCCGAGCGCGAGATGATGCCGATCTTGCCGCGCTTGTGGATGTGGCCCGGCATGATGCCGATCTTGCATTCCTCGGGCGTGATGACACCGGGGCAGTTGGGACCAATCAGCCGCGACCTCGAGCCGCCGAGCGCGCGCTTCACCTTGACCATGTCGAGCACCGGGATGCCCTCGGTGATGCACACGATCAACGGCACCTCGGCGTCGAGCGCCTCGAGGATCGAGTCGGCGGCATAGGGCGCCGGCACGTAGATCACCGAGGCGTCGGCCCCGACCTTGGCCACGGCGTCGGCCACCGTGTCGAACACCGGCAGGTCGAGATGCGTGGTGCCGCCCTTGCCCGGCGTGACACCGCCCACCATGCGGGTGCCGTAGGCGATCGCCTGCTCGGAATGGAAGGTGCCCTGCGCGCCGGTGAAGCCCTGGCAGATGACCTTGGTGTTCTTGTCGACCAGGACGGCCATCAGCCTTCCTCCTTGACGGCCTTGACGATCTTCTCGGCGGCGTCGGCGAGATTCTCGGCCGACGTGATCTTCAGTCCCGACTCTTTCAGGATCTTCTTGCCCAGCTCGACATTGGTGCCTTCGAGCCGGACCACCAGGGGCACGTGCAGGTTGACCTCGCGCGCCGCGGCGACCACGCCCTCGGCGATGACGTCGCAGCGCATGATGCCGCCGAAGATGTTGACCAGGATGCCCTCGACGTTGGGATCCTTGAGGATGATCTTGAACGCCGCCGTGACCCGTTCCTTGGTGGCGCCGCCGCCGACATCGAGGAAGTTGGCCGGCGCCGCGCCATAGAGCTTGATGATGTCCATGGTCGCCATGGCGAGGCCGGCGCCGTTCACCATGCAGCCGATCTGGCCGTCGAGCTTGACGTAGTTCAGCGCGTATCTCTCGGCCTCGGTCTCGGCCGGATCTTCCTCGTCGATGTCGCGCAGCTCCTCGACGTCCTTGTGACGGAACAGGCCGTTGTCGTCGAAGGTCATCTTGGCATCGAGGGCAATCACCTCGCCCACCCCGGTGACCACCAGAGGGTTGACCTCGATCAGCGAGGCATCGAGCTCGGTGAAGGCCTTGTAGAGGCTGCCCAGCAAGGTGACGAAGCTGCCGACCTGCTTGGCCGTGAGGCCGAGGGCAAAGCCGATCTTGCGGCCCTGGAAGGCCTGGAAGCCGGTCACCGGATCGATCGGCTGCTCGACGATCTTCTCCGGGCGCTCGCGTGCCACCGTCTCGATATCCATGCCGCCTTCGGTCGAGGCGATGATCGCGATGCGGCCGATCGAACGATCGACCAGCATCGACAGGTAAAGCTCGCGCTTGATGTCGCAGCCGTCCTCGACATAGAGACGCTTCACCGTCCGGCCGGCCGGCCCGGTCTGCTTGGTCACCAGATCGTGGCCCAGCATGGCCGCCGCATGCTGGCCGACCTCCTCGATCGACCTGGCGACGCGCACGCCGCCCTTGCCGTTGGGATCGTCCTTGAACCGGCCCTTGCCGCGTCCGCCGGCGTGGATCTGGGCCTTCACGACCGAGATCGGGCCGCCGAGCTTGCGGGCCACGTCCATCGCCTCGTCCTTGGTGTAGGCGACGCCGCCCTTGAGCACGGGGACGGCATATTTGGCCAGCAAGGCCTTGGCCTGATATTCATGAATGTTCATGGAAGCCTGTTTGTCGGGGCCTGCTAGTTTGTCCGGGCCTGCCTGCAAAGCCTACGCCAACCCTCAGTTGCCAATTGCAACTGACCACGGTCAGCGGCACTCTATGAGTGCCACTGCGGCTTGGCAACGCGGGACTGATGAACGTTTCGAGTCGTTCGACCAAAGTCGAATGCGGCCGATCCCCGTCAGCGGCCGACGATCTTGTTGGTGGCGTCGATCAGCGACTTTACGGCGGCGACGGACTTGTCGAACATCGCCTTCTCCTCGGCATTGAACTCGACCTCGACGATGCGCTCGACGCCGTTCTTGCCGATGACGACCGGCACGCCGATGTAGAGGCCTTTGATGCCGTACTCGCCATTGAGCATGGCAGCACAGGGCAGCACGCGCTTCTTGTCCTTCAGATAGGACTCGGCCATGGCGATGGCCGACGCCGCCGGGGCATAGAAGGCCGAGCCGGTCTTGAGCAGGCCGACGATCTCGGCGCCGCCGTCGCGGGTGCGCTGGACGATCTTGTCGAGCCGCTCGCGGGTGGTCCAGCCCATGTCGACCAGGTCGTGCAGCGAGATGCCGCCGACCGTCGAGTAGCGCAGCAGCGGCACCATGGTGTCACCGTGGCCGCCCAGCACGAAGGCGGTGACGTCCTCGACCGAGACGTTGAACTCCTCGGCCAGGAACAGGCGGAAGCGGGCGCTGTCGAGCACGCCCGCCATGCCGACCACGCGGTTGGCCGGGAAGCCCGTGACCTCCTGCATGAGGCCGACCATGGCGTCGAGCGGATTGGTGATGACGATGACGAAGGCGTCGGGCGCGTGCGCCTTGATGCCCTTGCCGACCGCATCGATCACCTTGGCATTGATGCCGACCAGGTCGTCACGCGTCATGCCTGGCTTCCTCGGCACGCCGGCGGTGACGATGATGACGTCGGAGCCTTCGATATCCTTGTAGTCGGAGGTGCCGCTGTACTTCGTGTCGAAGCCCTCGACCGGGCTCAGCTGGGCGATGTCGAGCGCCTTGCCCTTGGCGATGCCTTCGGCGTCGGGAATGTCGAACAGGACGACGTCGCCCAGTTCCTTCTGTCCGGCCAGCAGCGCCAGGGTGCCGCCAATCTGTCCGGCGCCGATCAGCGCGATCTTCTTGCGAGCCATGCCAAAAACTCCCGTTCCGTGAAGGCGGGGCGTGGTTAGCGCGATTCGACCGGACCGGCAAGAACGGCCCCGGGTGGGCATTCCGTCGATATCCCCAGACGGGAATGTGGATTTGCCAAGGTCGAAGACACTCTTCGGCGAAGCAGAGGCCTACTTGGTCTCTCCTCGCGAGACGATGTCGGCCGTCATCGCTTCTGCCCCGCGACTGGTGTGGTACTCGCCTAGGTGATAAGCAGCATCGGCCTCATCGATCTTCGATCGCAGTCGCGCGATGTCGGATTCCTACTCTTCGATCAAATGAACGGCCGCGCGGACGACATCGTCAGCCGACGAGAAATTGCCCTTGGCGACCTGTCGCGCGATGATCGCGTCGGCGTCGTCACCCGGTACGTACGACTTGCTCATAGTGTCATTCTATCGCGGCACGCCCGTTCCTAAAACCGGAGTACGGGAGTCAGGAGGGGCCGGAAGCACAGCAGGCTCCCTTCATGCTCTTCCGGATCGCGAGCCCGGAAGAGCATGATGTGCGCGAGCTGCTAAACTGGATGGCGCCCCATATGAGCCAGTATCAATTCCGTCGCCTTGGCCGGCGCCTGGTCCATGACGAAGTGGCCGATGCCGGGCAGCACCTCCATGGCGAATGCGGCCTCGACGAACTCGGCGGTGCCGCGCGCGGCGTCGGGGCCGACCGTCGCATCGGCATCGCCCCAGATATAAAGAGTGGGAACCTTGATAGCGCCGATGTCGGCGGCCAGTCCCTTGTTGGCGCGATACCACGCCAGCGTCGCCTCGATCGCCGCGGGAGTGCCCAGCACGGAGAGATGCTGGTCGAGCGCGGCCTGGGGCACGCCCTGGCCGAACAGGCCGTCGCGCAGCCGCCGCGCATCGTCGGCGAGCAGCATCGGCCCGGTCTCCGGCTCGAGGAACGCGCGATGATGGCGCGAGCGGTGCTTCTGGTCGCCGTCCTCCTTCAGGAGCGCCCGGCGGAACGACTTCGGATGCGGCCGCGACAGGACGGTGAGCGAGGCCAGCCGCTCCGGCACCTTATCGGCGACGCCCCACGCGACCTGGCCGCCCCAATCGTGGCCGACCAGGTGAAAGCGCTTGCCCGCGCCGCCCACTGCGTCGGCGATGTCGATCGCATCGTCCACCAGTCGCTCGAAGGCGTAGTTGGCGAGGTTCGCCGGGTCGGGCCGCGCGTCGGCTGAGTAGCCGCGCTGGTCGGGCGCCACCGCGCGATAACCCGCCGCGGCGAGCGCTGGAAGCGCCGCCCGCCAGCTGTGCCGCGACTCGGGAAATCCGTGCAGCAGCAGCACGAGCGTCCCGCCGGCCGGGCCCGCGACATCCGTCGTGAAGACGAGGCCCGGCCGGGTGGTGATGCTCGTGGTCTCGATCATCGATCGATCAGACGCCGTTGGCCTTGAACCATTCCAGCGCCTTCTTCCAGCCCTCCTCGGCCCGCTCCTTGCGATAGCTCGGGCGGTAGTCGGCGTGGAAGGCATGCGGCGTGTCGGGATAGGTGATGATCTCCGACTTGGTGGCGGCCGGCGTGCCGGCGGCCTTCAGCGCCGCGCGCATCTTGTCGACGGTGTCGTTGGGGATGCCGGTGTCGGCGCCGCCATAGAGACCGAGCACCGGCCCGTGCAGCTGCTTGGCGATGTCGATCGGATGCTTGGGGGTCAGCGCCGTCGCATCGCCGACGACTCGACCGTACCACGCCACGCCGGCCTTCACCGCCGGGTTGTGGGCGTCGTAGAGCCAGGTGATGCGGCCACCCCAGCAGAAGCCGGTGATGCCGAGCTTGGCGGTGTCGGCCCTGCCCTCGCCCTTGACGAAGGCGACGCAGGCATCGAGGTCGCCCATCACCTGCTCGTCCGGCACCTTGGCGACGATCTCGGCGATCAGCTTGGGAATCTCGGTGTAGCCCTTGGGATCGCCCTGGCGGAAATAGAGCTCCGGCGCGATCGCGCAGTAGCCCGCCTTGGCGAAGCGCCGGCAGACGTCGGCGATGTGGGCGTGCACGCCGAAGATCTCCTGCACCACCAGGATGGTGCCGAAGCCCTGGCCGGTCGCCGGCATGGCGCGATAGGCCGCCATCTCCTTGCCGTCCTTGGTCTTGACCTTCACCTCGCCCGCGGTGAGGCCGTCGGCCGGGGTGACGATCATGGTCTGCGCCTGCACCGGCTGGACCGACAAGGCGAAGGTGCTGCCGAGCGCCGTTCCGGTCGCCACCATGGCCGTGCGCCGCGACAGGCCACGCTCCTGGCCGCGCGCATCGAGAGAAATCATGCGATCGCCATCCATAATGTCCTGCCTCCCTGGGGTTGCCTCGCGCCGCGGAGCCTAGGATGCACCGCCTCTGCGCCACAATCACAATTAGGCGATATGCGGCAGGGCGAGGTACTCGGGGCTCTGCATCTCCATGAGGCGCGACACCGTGCGCTGGAACTCGAAGGCGCCGTCGCCCTGCATGTAGAGCCGGGCCGGAGCGGTCGCCGCCGAGCAGACGAGCTTGACCTTCTTCTCGTAGAACGAGTCGATCATGGTGACGAAGCGCGCCGCCTTGTCCTGGCTGTCCGGTCCCATCTGCGGAATTTCCGCCACGATCACCGTGTGGAAGTTCTCGGCGATGCAGATGAAGTCGGCGGCGCCCATCGGCCTGGCGCACCAGTCGAGATAGTGCGCCATGGCGACGCCGGGGGCGGCGCGCGGGATGTCGACGTCGCGGCCCTGGGTGCGCAGCACGCGCGGCTCGCCGTCGGCGCCGTTGCTGAGCGCGCGAAACGCCTCGTCGAGCTTGGCCGCCGCCCAGGCGCCGAGCGGCGTCAGGTAGACGTCGAGGTTGCGCAGGCGGTCCATGCGGTAGTCGTGGCCGCCGCCCAGCTCGAGGATCTCCAGGCGCTGCTTCAGCAGATCGATGAAGGGCAGGAAGCGGTCGCGCTGCAGGCCGTCCTTGTAGAGATCGTCGGGCGCGCGATTCGAGGTGGCGACGATGGTGATGCCCTCGTCGAACAGGGTCTCGAACAGGCGCGCCAGGATCATCGCGTCGGCGATGTTGGTCACCTGGAACTCGTCGAAGCAGAGCAGGCGCGTCTCGCGGGCGATCTCGCGAGCGATCGGCACGATGGTGTCGGCCTCGGGCGGCGCGCCCTCGCCGGCCAGCTTCTCGCGCCGCTTGTGCAGGCGCTCCTGCACCTCGAGCATGAACTCGCCGAAATGCACGCGCCGCTTCAGCGCCACCGGCGCATCGGCGAAGAACAGGTCCATCAGCATCGACTTGCCGCGCCCGACCGGCCCCCAGATGTAGACGCCGTGCGGGCCGACCGGCGGCTTGGGCGCCGCCACCAGGCCGAGGCGGGCGAGCAGGCCGGGCCTGGGCGGAGGATGATTGGCCATCGCGACGAGCCGGTCGTAGATCGCCTGCAGCCGCAGCACGACCTGCTCCTGCACGGGATCGGCATGAACCTCGCCCGCGTTGCGGCGGGCGGCGAGGTTGGCGGCGGGTCCTTTGCCGATACTCGGGACGCCGGCAGTCGTGGGGACAGGTCCAGTCATTCTTGCCGGCGCATACCTAGAGCGATTTTCGTCCCGATGGAACCTCGAGCGGTTCCATCGAGACGAAAATGGGCGCCGAACGACCGTGACGAAGCAAGGGCTCCAATCGCGGCGACGGTTCTGCCTTCCCGGACCGAGCGAGGGACCTTCATTGCGGCATCAAAGGTCTCTCGCTGGCAAGAAACTCGGCAGCTTGCCGCGAGTTTCGGGAAGCAGCGGGTCGGCCTTGGGCCGGGGGAACCTATGTGACGGATTTTGGAGGTGCTTGTTTCGACGGGCGTATTCCGTTCTGCTGTTCCAGCCCGACGGAACGAGCGTCTGGTTCGCTGTCGCGTGCGTGCCTATAAGGTCCGGCGATGAAGCTCGCCTTTCTCGGCACCTCCGATTTCGCCGTCCCGGCACTCGGCGCGCTGGTCGATGCCGGTCACGAGATCGCCGCCGTCTATACCCGGGCGCCCAGGCCGGCCGGCCGCGGCCAGCGCGAGCGCCGCACGCCGGTGCATGAGCGCGCGCTCTCGCTGGGCCTCGAGGTGCGCACGCCCCGGAGCCTGCGCAGCGCAGAGGAGGCCGAAGCCTTCCAGGGGCTCGACCTCGATGCCGCCGTCGTCGTTTCCTACGGGCACATCCTGCCCAAGGGCTTTCTCGACGCGCCGGTGCTGGGATGCCTCAACATCCACGGCTCGCTGCTGCCGCGCTGGCGCGGTGCCGCGCCGATCCATCGCGCCATCCTGGCAGGCGACGCCGAGACCGGCGTCACCATCATGCGCATGGACGAAGGGCTCGACACCGGACCCATGCTGCTCGCCGAGCGCACGCCGATCTCGGCCGCCGACACCGCCGAGACGGTGCACGATAGATTGGCGGAGCTGGGCGCGCGCCTGATCGTGGCGGCGCTCGACGGGCTCCTGCGCCAGACCATCGAGGCGGTGCCGCAGCCGGCGGAGGGCGTCGTCTACGCCCACAAGCTCGGTCGCGACGAAGGCGCGCTCGACTGGCGACGGCCGGCCGCCGAGCTCGAGCGCAAGGTGCGCGGCTTCCACCCGTGGCCTGGCACCTGGTTCGAGGTCGCCGGCGAACGCATCAAGGTGCACGCGGCGGCGCTGGCGCTGGCCGCCGGTACGCCCGGCACCGTGAGCATCGGCCGCGACGGCTTTCCCGTGGTGGCGTGCGGCATCGGCGGGCTCAAGCTCCTGACCCTGCAGCGCGCCGGCAGGACGGCCCAGCCCGCCGACAGCTTTTTGCGCGGCTTCGCCCTCGGGGCCGGCACGGTGCTGGCGCCACCGGCGGCGGCCGCCCTGCCCGCCTGACAGCGTGCCGCGCTACAAGCTCACGATCGAGTACGACGGCGCCCCGTTCGTCGGCTGGCAGCGCCAGGACAACGGCCCCTCCGTGCAGGCCGCCCTGGAGGAGGCGGCGTTCGCGTTCTGCGGCGAGCGCGTGACCATGCACGGCGCCGGCCGTACCGACACCGGCGTCCATGCCGCGGGCCAGGTGGCACATGTCGATCTCGGTCGCGCGCATGCGCCCGGCACGGTGCAGGCGGCGATCAACTTTCATCTCAAGCCCCATCCGGTCGTCGTCGTCGAGGCGGCCGTCGTGCCGGCCGATTTTCATGCCCGCTTCTCGGCGACAGCGCGCCGTTACCGCTACCTGATCCTCAATCGGCGCGCGCCGCCGGCGCTCGAGCGCGGCCGCGTCTGGCACGTGCCGGTGGCGCTCGACAGCGATGCGATGGCCGGCGCGGCGGCGCTGCTGGTCGGGCGGCACGATTTCAACAGCTTTCGCTCGACCGCCTGCCAGGCCGCCTCGTCGGTGAAGACGCTCGACCGGCTCGACGTGACGCGCGACGGCGATCGCATCGCGCTCGACGTCGCCGCGCGCTCCTTCCTGCACAACCAGGTGCGCATCCTGGCCGGCACGCTGCAGCTGGTCGGGCGCGGCCAGTGGACCCGCCACGAGGTCGAGCAGGCGCTGGCCGCGCGCGATCGCACGCGCGCCGGGCCGACGGCGCCGCCGCACGGGCTTTGCCTGATGGAGGTGCGCTACGGCGCAGGGACCGTGAACGGACCCTCAGCCGGCGACGACGGGGACGACGCCCAGAATGCGGGCGACGAGCAGTGACAGGAGAAGCGACGGCACCCAGTTGACGATCAGCAGGACGACCGAGATCGGCCAGCTGGTGCCGACCACCATGCGCGTCGTCACCAGGAACCAGTAGAAGAGCAGCGCCCTGAGACCGAGATCGATCAGGATGGCGATCGCGGTCGGCGCGATCGAGGCGACGGTCAGGCTGACCAGCGCGATCACCATCGCCGGCAGGTTGATCCAGTTGAGCGCACCGATGTAGCGCGGATAGCGATCGAGCCAGCCCTGTCGCCTCGCCGCCTCGTAGAACAGCACCGGGTAGAGCAGCCAGTCGACGACGTAGCGCACCGCCTCGACGAGCAGGATCTCGAGCTCGTCGGACACGGTGGTGACGTTGGCGTAGTAGATCAGGAGATAGAGCGCGTAGAACGGCGCCACCACGGCCATCACCCGGAACGAGCGCAGGCAGGCTTCCAGGGTGTTCTCGAAGTAGCGCGGCGCCGCCGGGTCGCGCTGCAGGAATCCCAGCGCGCCCTGCACGCCGCGCGCAATCTCTGCGGCGGTGAGCACGATCGGACCCTATGCCGCGAAGAAGCGATCGAGCACGGCCTCGTAGACGCGGGCGAGCGTCCGCAAATCGGCGACCGCGCTCTTCTCGTCGACCTTGTGCATGGTCTCGCCGACCAGGCCGAACTCGAGCACCGGGCAGTAGCTGCGGATGAAGCGCGCGTCCGACGTGCCGCCGGTGGTCGACAGCTCGGCCTCGATGCCGGCGACGTCGCGGATGGCGCCCGCCACCAGCTCGCTGAGCGGCCCCGGCGGCGTGTAGAACGATTCGCCCGACACCTCGGTCGACAGCTCGAGCGTGCCGTTCCCACCCAGCGCCGCGTTGCCCTTGTCGAGGCGCGCCTCGAGATGGGCGAGCAGGGTCTTCGAGGTCCACAGGTCGTTGAAGCGCACGTTGAAGCGCGCCCTGGCGACGCCGGGCGCGATGTTGGTCGCCTTGTTGCCGACGTCGACGGTGGTGAACTGCAGCGAGGTCGGCTGGAAGTGCGTGCTGCCCTGGTCGATCGGCTCGCGCACCAGCGCCTCGATCAGCGCCGACAGGCGATGGATGGCGTTGTCGAGCCGCTCGGGATAGGCGACGTGGCCCTGGATGCCGCGCACCACCATGTCGACGGTCATGCTGCCGCGCCGGCCGATCTTCATCATGTCGCCGAACCGCCGCGAGCTGGTCGGCTCGCCGACCACGCAGGCATCGATCGTCTCGCCGCGCCCGGCCAGCCGCTGCAGCATCTTGACCGTGCCGTTGACCGCCGGCCCCTCCTCGTCGCCGGTGATCAGGAGGCTGATCGAGCCGCCGAAGTCGCGGCCGCGGCGCGCCAGGAAACGCGCCAGCGCCTCGGTGAAGGCGGCGATCGCGCCCTTCATGTCGGCGGCGCCGCGCCCGAACAGGAAGCCGGCCGACAGCTCGGCCGAGAACGGCCCGATGGTCCACGACGACAGGTCGCCCACCGGCACGACGTCGGAGTGCCCGGCGAAGCAGAAGTGGCGGCCGGAGCGGCCGATGCGGGCATACAGGTTGGCGACGTCGTCGGTGCCGGCCTGGCTGAAATCCATGCGCTCGCAGGCGAGGCCCATGTCGCCCAGCACCTTCTCGAGCAACTGCAGGGCCCCGGCCTCGCGCGGCGTCACGCTCTCGCAGCGCACCAGCGCACGCGTCAGCTCGACGACGTCGGCGACGTCGGTTGTCATCGTATCGGGCATGCCGGCGACACTACATCCCCGCCCGTGCAAAGAGAACTCCTGTGTTCTCCTCCCCAGCGTCTTCGCTGGGGAGGTGTCGGCGTCTTCGCCGACGGAGGGGTCATGAGCCATGGGCTTCGCCGTCTCTCGTGCCTCATGACCCCTCCGTCCGCTGTGAGCGGACACCTCCCCAGCGAAGACGCTGGGGAGGAAAAACGGAAAGAGACGCTGGGGAGGAGGAACACAAAGAAAAGGGCGCCGGTCCTGGTGGAACGGCGCCCAGTCGATTGAGAGAGAGGAAGACTAGTCTTGTTGCTTAGCTGAACTCTGCCATCCCGGGTTGTGCCCGGGATGCGGGTGCCGGTCAGGGCGTCAGCTCATGCGGCGATCCTGTCGGCCTCCATCAGGTTCACCGACACGAGTTGCGAGACGCCCTGCTCGGCCATGGTCACGCCGTAGAGGCGGTCCATGCGCGCCATGGTGACACGGTGATGGGTGATCACCATGAAGCGCGTGTCGGTGCGGCCGGCGATCTCCTTCACCAGGCCGCAGAAGCGTTCGACGTTGACGTCGTCGAGCGGCGCGTCGACCTCGTCGAGCACGCAGATCGGCGCCGGGTTGGTCATGAACACGGCGAACAGCAGCGACAGCGCCGTCAGCGCCTGCTCGCCGCCCGACAGGAGCGACATCACCTGCAGCTTCTTGCCCGGCGGGCTGGCATGGATCTCAAGCCCGGCCTCCAGCGGATCCTCCGACTCGGTCAGCCGCAGCTCGGCCTTGCCGCCGCCGAACAGCTTGGTGAAGAGCTGCTGGAAGTGGCCGCTCACCTGCTCGAAGGCCACGAGGAAGCGCTCGCGGCCCTCGCGGTTGAGGCTCTGGATTCCCTGGCGCAGGCGGCCGATCGCGGCGATCAGGTCGTCGCGCTCGGCTGTCATGCCGGCGATCTGCTGCTCGAGCTCGGCCGCCTCCTCCTCGGCGCGCAGGTTGACCGCGCCCATGGTCTCGCGCTCGTGGACCAGCCGCTCGAGCCGGTGCTCGGCCTTGGCGACCTCGGGCAGCTCGTCGAGCGACTGCACCTCGGCCAGCGCCAGCACGCCGTCGGGCTCGCAGCGCAGGCGCTCGGCGATGCGCTCGATGATCGCCTCGCGATCGCGCGTCGCCTGCTCGACCAGGCCCTCGCGCCGCACCCGGCTCTCGCGCGCCGTGGCGAGCTCTGCCTCGGCCTGCTTCAGCGCCTTGTCGGCCTCGCCGAGCCGGGTCTCGCCCACGGCCAGACGGTCGGCCGCCTCCTGGCGGCGCTGCTCGGCGCCGGCGATCTGCCCGCCCAGCGCCACGCGCCTGGCCTCGATCTCGGCCGGCTTGCCGGCAAGCTCGGCGAGCGCCGCCGCGATCTGCTCGTGCCGCTGATCGAGCTCGTCGATCTGTCCCTCGGCGTCGGCCAGGCGCTTGGCCCAGCCGGCGCGGTCCTGCGCTATCTG
>JALHMO010000178.1 GCA_022844015.1 Reyranella sp.
GGGCATTACCCGTACTTCGCCCACCGAACTCACCCCGTCCGCCATCCTGCCGTCTCCCTTGGTTGCTCGACGCGGCGCACCGTTCCGCAGGGGCAGCGTGCTGTCAACCGAGGCCATGGCGCCGCAGACTGCGGCCCTGGCTCGGGCCATCGCGAGCGGCCAGATCGGGGCGTCGATGGCGCGGGGCGTCATGGTATTGTCCTGCGAACATAGATGACCAACCTTCTCCGCCTGGCCTGCCTCGTCCTGCTGCTCGCCGCCGGTGCCGCGCTCGCCCAGGACAATGGCCCGCCGCAGCGGCCGTTCAGCCAGCTCATCGAGCTGTGGACACGCCAGCTCGACCGCATCGGGGCGCGCGCCGACCAGGCCGACCTGCTGCCGATCGAGATCGACGGCTTGCGCCAGCAGGTGCTCGATGTCCGGGCGGCGGCGACGGCGGCCGCCGGCCTGGCGCGCAACGATCTCGCCGACACCCGCAAGCTGCTGGCCCCGCTCGAGGCCAAGCCGACGGCGGACGCCGTGCCGGAAACCGACGCGGTCAAGGCCGATCGCCAGCGCCTGACCGACCAGGCATCAGTCAGCGAGAACCGCATCAAGCAGTGCGAGGTCGTCATTGCCCGTGCCGACCAGCTGCACGAGCGGCTAACCAAGAAGCGCGCCGAGGTGATGCTGCAGACCCTGATGCGTCGCGACGCCTCGCCGCTCGCTGCCCAGACCTGGAGCAAGCTCGGGCCGCAGCTCGACGGTGCCCTGGAGGTCCTGGGGGGTGCCTTCGGAACCTGGGCGCGGCGGGTCGCAACCGGCCTGCAGATCGACAACCGAAGCCTCTTCGCCTTGACCGCCTGGACGGCCCTCATGGTGGCCTTGTGGTGGCTCGGCCGCCTGCTGCGGAGCCGCTACGGAAAAGGCGAGGCGCAGGACGTCGGCGAGCGCGATCGCGCCGTCGTCGCCGCAATCGACGGCGTCGGGCTCGTGCTGGTGCCGATACTGGCCGTCTGGCTGATCGGTCGGGTGCTGCTCGCGACGTCGCCCCCGCCGCCGCTCGACTTCCTCGTCACGCAGCTCTCGACGGACGTGATCTCCTTCCTACTGGTGATCGGGCTCACTGCCGCAGCGCTGTCGCCGGCCCGGCCGGCGTGGCGCGTGCTGCCCTTCACCGACGACAGCGCGCACCATCTGTCGCGCTCCCTGCGGCGGCTCTTCGCGGTCGTGCTCGGCGCCGATTTCCTCTATGTCGCGTTGTCGCGCAGCAACGACAGCACCGACGCCGTGACGTCGGTGGGCGCGCTGGTGCTGGCGACCCTGGTCGCGGCCTTCACCATGCCGGCCCTGGGAACGCGCGCCTGGCACGCCGAGCGTCCCGAAGGCTCCGGGCTGCCGGGCATGATCGGCGGGACCTGGTGGTCCGTCGCACGCTTGGTTCTCAGTATCCTCGTCCTGCTACCGATCATCATGGCGCTGCTCGGCTATGTCACGCTGGCGGCGCATCTGCACGACGCCGTCTATACGACCGTCCTGCTCGTCGCCGTCGCCGTGCTGCTGCATCGGGTCGTCGGCGCGCTCCTCGAATCGGTGGCGGCCGTCGAGACCCGGGCCGGCCAATGGGTGCGCCATCGCCTCGGCCTGCCGAGCGACGCCACCCTGCGCGGCCAGCATATGGTCATCCTGCTGTTCGACCTGGTTCTCGTGATGCTGCTGGCCGTCGGCATCCCGACGGTCTGGGGCGTCGACACCGATGCCGTCATGGACGGTATCGGCAGGCTGCTGCACGGCGTCAAGGTCGGCGGCATCACCATCTCGCTCAGCAATATCGGCATCTCCCTCGTCGCCTTCGGCGTCTGCATCGCCCTGGTGCGTCTGCTGCGCAGCGTGGTGCGCGACCGCGTGCTGCCGACCGTCGACGCGCCCCTGCCGCTGCGCCAGTCGATCGACGCCGGTCTGAACTATGTCGGCGTGGCGCTCGCGCTGCTGATCGGCGTCGGCGCGCTCGGCATCGACTTCACCAATCTCGCGATCGTGCTGGGCGCGCTCTCGGTCGGCATCGGGCTCGGGCTGCAGAACATCGCCAACAACGTCATCTCCGGCGTCATCCTGCTGGTCGAGCGGCCGATCAAGGCGGGAGACTGGGTGGTGGTGTCGGGCCACGAGGGATTCGTGCGCCGCATCAACATCCGCGCCACCGAGATCGAGACCTTCCAGCGCACGCACGTGATCGTGCCCAACAGCATGTTCCTGCAGAATCCGGTGGTGAACCGGACCTATGCCGATACGTCGAGCCGCATCGAGATCAAGCTCACCGTCGGCCTCGGCACCGACGTCGCGGTGATGGAGGGCCTGCTGCGCGACGCTGCCCTCGGCCATCCCAACGTGCTGCGCGTGCCGGCGCCGATCGTGCGCTTCGTGAAGGTCGGAACGAGCGGGCTCGATTTCGAGCTGTTCGTGTTCGTGGCCCGTCTCGAGGACCGGCTGGCGGTCGGCAACGATCTCAACAAGACGATCCTGGCGCGCCTGATCGAGCTCAAGATCGTCGATCCGGCGCCGGTGCCGGAGCTGCGGATTCGCGGCATCGAGCCCTATCTGAGCCAAGCTGGCGCCGGTCACGAGGGTGGCCATGCCCAGACGCCGACCTGAAGGGAATGCACGCCGCCGGCGCTGGCCGATCGTCCTGCTGCTCGGAGTTGCCGTGCTGGCCGGCGTCGGCTTGTGGGCCTACTCGCCCACACTGCCGCCCGAGCTGCTGGTCGCGCGCTACGGCAACGACAAGTCGCGCTTCATCGATGTCGGGGGCGTCAACGCGCATGTCCGCGACCAGGGCGCTCGCGACGGCATCCCCATCGTGCTGATCCATGGATCGCTGGGCTCGCTCCACTTGTGGGAAGGCTGGGTCGACGCGCTCCGCCAGACGGCCCGCCTGATCAGCGTCGACCTGCCGGGCCACGGCCTGACCGGAGAATGGCCGCGCGAGGAGTACACCATCGAGGCTTACGCCGATTTCATCGAGGTGCTGGTCGACTCGCTCGATCTCGACCGCTTCGTCCTGGTCGGCCATTCGATGGGCGGCGCCGTGGCCTGGACCTTCGCCGCCACCCGGCCCGACCGGGTGAGCCAGCTCGTGCTGGTCGACGCCGCCGGCTATCCGCGCACCGGCGAGACGCCGTTGCCGACGCGGCTCGCCCGCATGCCGGTGCTCGGCGACATCGGCATCTACTTCAAGCCCGAGCGTCTGGTGCGGCGTTCCCTCGCCGAGGCCTACGCCGATCCGGCGATGGTGACGCGCGAGCGCGTGACGCGCTACGCCGAGCTGCAGCGCTTCCCCGGCAATCGCGAGGCGACGGTGCTGCGCGCCCGCACGCAGGAGCCGCTCGACCCGACGCCGCTCAAGCGGCTCACGGTGCCGACGCTGCTGCTGTGGGGCGGCAAGGACCGCTGGGTGCCTCTCGCCGATGCCCACCGCTTCCAGGCCGACATCAAGGGCGCGCGGCTGGTGGTCTTCGAGACCCTTGGCCACATCCCCATGGAGGAGGATCCGGCCGCCACGGCGGCCGCGTTGGCGGCATTCCTGAGACCCATCCCGCCGCGCCCGCCGCCGCCCGACCCGGAGCCGGTCGATCATCCGGTCCTTCCGGCGGTGGTGCCGGAGAGGGAGTGACAGGCACTTTCATGTCGTCCTGAACGACGTGAAGGACCTCATCGCCGTGGGCAACAGGTGTGCCTTGGAACGACTGCCGCCGAGATGCTTCGCTGCGCTCAGGATGACAGTATTGGTGTCATCCCGGGCGTAGCGAAGGCTCTTCTCTTGTCGGCCGACAGCCCCTACCGACTCCGCAGCATCTCCACGACCTTCTCGAATGCCTGATCGGCGATCGCCTCGATCTCGGCCTTGGTACGATTCTGGATCGGGTGCGGGACGTAGACGACGGCGGGCTCGAAGCCCAGCGAGTCGCTCTGTGCGGCAACGCCTTCGACGAAGCCGGTGGTGACGATGTTGACGCCGGGCAGGCCGCGTCCGTCGAGGCTATTGAGGTCGTGCAGACTGCACGATGTGCAGGACCCTCAATCGCTCAGCGCGATCACCGCGAGCTGGTTCTCGGCGGCGATCTTCTGCAGCAGGTCGGTCGGCGCCACCTTGGTGTTGGTCGGCTTGCGGTAGCGCCGGGTGGCAATGCCGGCCTTCCTGAAATGGCCTTCGAGGCGATCGATGAACTCGGCGCCGCGCGCCTTGCCGATGTCCATCAGGGCGACGCTGCGGCCGTCGAGCGACGGCGGCGGCGCCAGCCGGGCGCGCCGCGTCGGCGATGTCTCGGCCGTCGGGTCGCGCAAGGTGATCGATGACATGTCGGGGTACCTCCTTACCTGATCTCGTGCGTCACGGCCTGGCATTCGTCGCGAACCGACTGCCCCGGCCAGCCGCCGATGATGGCCGAGAATAGCCCGGCTTCGCCGCCGGCGCGAACGATCAGGAGGCCGTCGGGCGGGAACTTGTCGACGACCTGGTCGGCCATCGACGGCGGCATGCCCTCGGGGACGTCGTGGGCGCCGCGGATCACGTCGCGGCCCGGGCGCTTCAGCGCCTGGAACAGCGCGTCCTCGAGGCGCCGGCGGTCCCAGCCGGCATCCTTGAAGATCAGGTAGTGCTCGGGCGACAGCACCAGCACGGCGTTGCCGGCACCGCACAGCTTGGGATGGCCGACACCGAACAGGCCCATCGCCAGCGACCGCACCAGCTCCTCCGGGGTGCGCGATTTCTGGTCGATGAAGCCGTTGACGCCCTCGCCGTGGAACAGCGTCACGGCGTTCTTGCCGGGCGCGATGCCGCGGCGGACCGACAGCGGCTCCCACGCCGGGTCGGACTCGTCCTCGGCGAAGCAGAATGTGTACTTGCCGGGATTGCCGAGGGTGGCGCGATCGATGGCGCCAGGCAGGCCGCCGCCGACATTGCGCACGATGAGCTGTAGCGCGCGGCCGATGGTGGCGTTGGCGCGGTTTCCCTGGCCCAGCGCATTGGTGCCGCTGTTCATGCCGATGGCCCGCGCGATCGGGCCGTTGATGATCACCAGCGGGCCGGAGAAATGCGTGGTGCAGAGCAGGCCGTGCAGGACGAACAGCGGGTCGAGCGCCGCCTCCAGCACGCCCAGCACCACCGGCATGTACTCGGGCTTGCAGCCCGCCATCACGGCATTGATCGCCACCTTCTCGACCGTGCACGGCGCGAGGTTGGGCGGGATCAGGCCGACCACCTCGTCCGGCTTGCGCTCGGTTCCGCCCAGCATGCGCAGGATGCGCTCGTCGGTCGGCGGCACCACCGGCAGGCCGTCGCTCCAGCCGCGCTCGAAGCAGGCCTCCATCGGATCGTCCCAGTTGCCGACCGCAATGGCCCGCGACTTGAGCCCGGGATCGCCGTAGCGCGCGATCAGGGTCTCGCGCACGCCCGGCTCGACACTGCGCGACCCGCAGCCGGGCTGCCATGCCGGCAGGCCGTCGCCGGCCGCGGCGGCGCCGGCGACGCGCATCCATTCGGCGCGATCCCAGCCCACCGTGCGCTCGACCTCGCGGCCGCCGGCGAAGCGGATCAGGGTCGGCACCGCTTCGACATCGAGCCGGAAGGAGCGCTCGAGCGCGCGATCGTCGATCACCGCGCGCACGCCGGCGGGAAAGCCAGGGTCGTCCTGGCTCACCACCGCGAGCGCGCCGGCGCGATCGAGGCTCTGCATCACCGGCTCGACCAGCACGCAAGTCGGGCAGTCGCGCTTGGCGACGATCACCAGTCCGTCGTTGGGCAGGCCATCAGGCATGGGCGGCTCCTCTCGATTTCAGGCGGGGACGATATCGCCGGGCGACCAGGGGATGCAATCGACGGCATGGTTCACGCCGCCCCGGCCAATACACCTCATCCCGAGGAGCTGCGCGTAGCGCGGCGTCTCGAAGGATGGGGATCAACGAAGACGTGTGTTGCCCATGCTTCGAGACGCCCGCTACGCGCGCTCCTCAGCATGAGGTCGGCGGGTGACGCGCTCCGGAAGGTGATCCCTACAGCCGCTGCGCCCTGAACGTGTCGCACTTGTTGGGATCGCCGCTGTCGAGGCCGATCATGAACCAGCGCTTGCGCTGCTCGCTGGAGCCATGGGTGAAGCTGTCCGGCACGATCCTGCCGCGCGCCTGCTGCTGCAGGCGATCGTCGCCGATCGCCGAGGCGGCGGCAAGCGCCTGGTTGACGTCGCGGTCGTCGATCATCCGGCCGCCGCGCGCGAGGTCAGCGCGGTGAGCCCATACGCCGGCGAAGCAGTCGGCCTGCAGCTCCAGGCGTACCGACAGCGCATTGGCGTCACGCTTGCTCATGCTGCGACGCATCTGCTCGACCTTGCCCGAGATGCCGAGCAAGTTCTGGACGTGATGGCCGATCTCGTGGGCGATGACATAGGCCTGCGGGAACTGGCCCGGCGCATGGAAGCGGCGCGCCAGGTCGTCGAAGAAGGAAAGGTCGAGGTAGACGCGCTGGTCGGCCGGGCAATAGAACGGCCCCATCGCCGCCTGTCCGGCACCGCACGCGGTCTGCGTTGCGTCGCGATAGAGCACCAGCTTGGGATCGACGTAGCGCCGCCCCATGTCGCGGAACAGGTCCGTCCAGACGTCTTCCGTGCTCTTGAGGACCCGCGACACGAACTGCGCCTCGGGGTCGCCCGGCGCGGATTGGGCCGGCGGGCGCGCCGTCCGGTTGGCGGATTGCTGCTGGGTCGGCGCATAACCCGAGGTCGAGCCGCCGCCACCCAGCAGCGCCATCGGGTCGGCTCCGAAGATCAGGGCGATGACGATGAAGGCGATGACGCCGAAGCCGCCCTTGAACAGGCCGCCGCCGCCACCGCCCATCGGCACCGGCATTCCGCCGAAGCCGCCGCCGTAGCCGCCGCCGGCATAGCCGCCGCCTCCGCCGCGGCGATCCTCGATATTGCTGCTTTCCTCGCCATCCATCTGCATCGCAGCTCTCCAAGATCGAGATCGAGCCGGGATCGTCTATAGTGCCCGGCGATGAGCCTCACCATCGCCACCTGGAACATCAACTCGGTCCGTCTCAGGATCGACAACGTCAGGCGCTACCTGAAGCTGCGCCGGCCGGAGGTCCTCTGCCTGCAGGAAACCAAGTGCCCTGACGAGCTTTTCCCGCACTTGGCGTTCGAACGGCTGGGATACAAGCACCGGCTGGTGAAGGGCATGAAGTCCTACAACGGCGTGGCGATCGTCTCCAAGGTTCCCTTCACGGCGACCGACATCCATCATCGCTGCGGCAAGGAGGACTGCCGGCACATCGAGGTCGCCCTCGATGTCGGCGGCGATCCGATCCTGCTCGACAACCTCTACATCCCGGCCGGCGGCGACCTGCCCGACCCCGACCAGAACGAGAAGTTCGCCCACAAGCTCGATTTCTACCGCGAGATGGCGCGCTGGTTCGCTGACCGCAAGCCGGCGCCGGGTTCCGCCAAGGGCTCGCGCCGCATCGCCGTCGGCGATCTCAACGTGGCGCCGCTCGAGCACGACGTGTGGAGCCACAAGCAGCTCCTCGCCGTGGTGTCGCACACGCCGGTCGAGGTCGCGCTGTTCGGCGGCCTGATGGCGTCGCTCGACTGGATCGACGTGCCGCGCCGCTTCGTGCCGGCCGAGCAGAAGCTCTATTCGTGGTGGAGCTACCGCAACGCCGACTGGCGCGCGTCGAATCGCGGCCGCCGGCTCGACCACATCCTCGCCTCGCCGGCGCTCGCCGGCGCGATCTCGGGCCATCGGATCGAGGTCAATGCGCGCGGCTGGGAAAAGGCATCCGACCACGTTCCGGTCCTGGCAACGTTCGAGGTATGAGGAGACGGGCATGACGATCATCGGCGTCCTGATAATCGGTCTTATCGTGGGCTTGCTTGCCCGCTTCCTCACGCCGGGGCCAAACCCGAGCGGCATCATCGTCACCATCGTGATCGGCATCGTCGGCGCGGTGATCGCGACCTACGGCGGCCAGGCGCTCCATCTCTACCAGCCGGGCGAGCCGGCCGGCTTCATCGGCTCGGTGGTGGGCGCGGTCGTGCTGCTGGTCCTGCTGCGCCTGTTCACGCGAGGCTAGCCGACCCGGTAGAGATAGTAGCGGTCCGGTGGCACGCCCGGCGGCTCGGGCAGGCGGCGCCAGCGCGCCACCTCGAGGGGCTGGTTGGCGAGGACGTAGCCGCCGGAGCCAGCCAGCGTGTCGAGCGCGGGCCCGAGCCACTTGCCCATCGCCACGTTGGCCTCGTGATCGCCGGTGCCGAGGTCGGTGTGGATCAGGGCGGCATGCGCGCCGAGGCGGCGGGCGGCCTCGCGAATCGACTCGCGGGCATCGCCCAGGAACAGGTGGCTGTCGGCGGGGATGCAGTCGGGATGGGCCGCCACCTTGCGCTCGAACACGTAGATATCGCGGCCGGGGAAGAGGTCGCGCAGGTGATCGTAGGTGCGGCCGTTGCCAAGGCCCACCTCGAGGATGGGGCCCGGCAGGGTATCGATCCTGGGCTTCAGGAAGTTGAGGCAGTCGCGCTGCGCCTGCATGCGGGCGATGAAGCTGTCGAGCCGGCTCATTGTCGAGAGGTCGTTCGGCGCCGTCGGCCCGCTTTCTCTAGGCCGCCTGCTTGGCCGTCGCCTCCTGCAGCTTCTTGTTGGTGTCGACCACGCGATGGGCGAGCTCGCGCATGACCTCGATGGCCATCTGCGGCACCTCGTCGACCAGGCGATAGAACGTGTCCTTGGAGATCTTGAGCGTGCTGAGCGGCTCGCGCGCCTTGATGGTGGCGGTGCGCGGCACGTCGCACAGGATCGCGATCTCGCCCAGGAAGTCGTTCTTTTTCATCTCGGCGACCCGGATCTGGCCCTTCTCGGAATCGATCAGCACGTCGGCCACGCCGCCCAGGATGACGTACATGGCATCGCCCGGATCGCCCTGATGGCAGAGTTCCTGGCCCTCGGCGTAGTTCACGCGCTCGCTGGTGAAGGCCAGCAGCTTGAGCTTGGCCGGCTCGATCTTGGAAAAGATCGGTACCCGCTTCAGCAGTTCGACTTCCTCGTTGAGGTTCATCGCGCTCTCCTGCTCATCCTCGAGCCCACGCCATCAGGCGGCCGTCATCAGCTCGGCATACAATCCACCCCGTTCGGCCAGATCGGCGGGTGCTCCCTGGGCGGCGATCCTGCCACCCTGCATAACGACGATCTGCTCGAACGGTTCGGCCTGGGTCGGCCGGTTGGCAATCCACACCACGCCACGGTCGCCCGCGGTCGCCGACGCCAGGATGTTGTCCCGGATACGATCCTGCGTGCGACTGTCGAACGACGCAACCGCCTCGTTCACGATCAGCAGCTGCGGCCGCTTGATCAGCGCCCGGGCGATGCCGAGCTTCTGACGCTGCGCCGCCGTCAGGCGCTTGCCGCCGACGCCGACATTGTACTCCAGGCCGACCTCGATCACCGAGTTGCGCAGTCCGAGCTCGTCGAGCACCTCGGCGATCAGAGTGCCGATCCGGGCCTCCGCCTGGGCCTGGCCATAGACCAGGCGGCCGAACAGGACATTGTCCTGCAGGGTCGCGGCGCTGTTGTAGCGCTCGAAGTCGTAGAACTCGACCGCCCCCCGCAGGTTGGCGGGCAGGCCGGTCTCGAACGCGCGCCGGGCGGCCAGCAGCCGGTCCTCCATGGCGCCGTCAATCAGGCCGAGGCGATGGCGCGCCTCGGTGTAGCGGAAGGGCAGGGTCATCAGGCGCCGCCCGTCGCCCTCGGGCACCGCCTCGATACCCTTGCCACCCAGGCGCTGCAGCAGCAGCCGGACGTTGGGCAGCTCGTCGGCCGAGATGAAGCTGTACTGCTCGAACAAGGGGTTGTCGGGCGACAGGTCGGAGAACAGCTCGACCATGGTCTCGGCGATGGTGAGGCCCATGCGCTGCAAATCGCGATCCAGGCCCGTCGTCCGCAGGACCGACTCGACGTAGGGGTCGGTAGCGATGTTGTCGCCATCGAAGGTCTTGCCGAGCGGCGTGCCGAACAGAAGGTTCTCGGCCACCGACAGGTTGCGGTTGTAGCGGTCGTCGTTGAACGTCTCGACCAGCCCGGCGTAGGTCTCGTTCTGCAGCCGGCCGTGCAAGGCGCGGCGGGCTTCGAGGATCCGCTCCGCCAGGTCGGGGCGCTGGGCGGCGTCGACCGTGCCGCGCAGGCCGAGCGAATAGATGTCCTCGTCGAGCTCGACCTGCTTCAGCGCCTGGACCATGCAGGGCAGCAGGTCGGCCGGCCCGGTGGCGCCGGCCAGCTCGTAGTCGATCCAGTCGGCGTTGGGGTCGAGCGCCGGGTTGCCGGCGCGCGTCGATTCCTTCCAGAACACCTCGCGCACGGCGCGCGTGGCGTCGTCGTAGGTCGCCGGCGCGACGGGCCGGATCTTGAGCCCGAACAGCAGGTTATCCCGCACCGACAGCGGGAACAGGTAGGTTTCATGGCTGATATAGGACGTGCGCGAGCCCAGCACGTACTCCGGCAGGCGAAAGAAGTCGCTGCCGTCGATCTTTATCGAGCCAGTGGTGGGCAGCGTGACGCGCGCCAGCACCTGGCCGAGGACGTCCTTGCCCGAGCTCGATTGGCCGATCACCGCCATCCTGCGGCAGGTCGGCACGACCAGCGATACGCTGTCGAGCTGCTTCATCCTCCCGTCTTCCGACACCGTGACGCCGGCCAGAACCAGCTCCTTGCCGAGCGGCGGCGGCGGGCCGTCGGGGATGGCCTGCAGCTCCTCGGGCATCATGCCCTCGGGCTGGAACTGGTCGATCACCTGCTCGTACTTGATCTGAACATCCTGGCGCTGCTGGTCCCAGTCGATCAGCTCCTTGATCGGCGACGGCAGGTCCTTGTAGGCCAGCAGCACGCCGACCACGGCGCCGACATCCATCTGCCCGGTGATGGCGAAGTAGCCGCCGATCAGGTAGATGGCGAAAGGCGTCGCCTGGGACAGGATGTTGTTCCAGAACTTGGCGACGAACTTCTTCTGGTAGAGATCGAAGCGGATCTTGAAGATGCGGCCGAGCCGCTCGGAGATGTCGGCCCGCTCGTAGTTCGCCGCACCGTGGATGTGGATTTCATTGACGCCGTCCGCTGTCTCGGCAATCCGGCCGGCGAGCTGGCGCGCCGACAGCTGGCGCAGGCGGCCGAGCACCAGCACCGGCTTGCGCAGCCGCGGGATGATGGCCATCTGCACGGCCAGCAGCACGACGACGACGATGCCGAGCAGCCAGTTCTGCAGCATGATGAAGATGATCGCCGTCAACGCCTGGCCGCCGAGGAACATCGGCGCCACGAAGGCGTCGCCGATGAAACCGCCCAGCGGCTCGACCTCGTCCTTGATCATGGTCGCGAGCTCGGCCTGCTTGACCTTGCGGAAATGGGCGGGCGGGAACCGCAGGATGCGGTCGTACAGCTCGTAGCGCAGGCGGCGCAGCATGCGCTCGCCCATGCGACCCTTCTGGGTGTTGATGGTCTTCTTGAACTGGCCGTTGATCACTACCGCGGCCAGGAAGACGAAGCTCATGACCACCAGGTACTGGAGCTGGTCGACCTGGAAGCCGTCGAACAACCTTATGACACCGACCGGCAGCACGGCCGACAGGTCGAGTTCCCAGACCAGGAACGGGATCGTCTTGCTGTCCTTGAAGGCATTGCCCTGGATGCCGTTGTTGACGATCGACTTCGGCACCGTGAGCGACAGGAAGTAGAAAACCTGGGCCAGAATCACCAGCCCCAGGATGACGACCTGCTCGGGCCTGCTGTGCCGCCAGATGTATGTAAACAGATTGCGTTGCATCGGAATCCGTGTCGCCGGAGCCGTCCCCGCTTCACCTATATTCGATCAGTGCCTTGATTACATTCGATTTTTTGTAAGCAAGCCGGCGTTTTGCCGGTCCGCCGGGTTATGGCATAGTCGGCGCGAAATTCACCGGCTGGGGCAGAGGCGCTTCGGCAACGGGGGAGACGGACCGCATGCCGAACAGCAGCCGATCAAAGCGTGTGCTGCTCTATAGCCACGACTCGTTCGGTCTTGGCCATGTGAGCCGCTGCCGGACGATCGCCAACGCCATCGCCGAGGCCGACCACACGCTGTCGGTCCTGATCCTGTCCGGCTCCCCGGTGATCGGCTCCTACGAGTTCCGCTCCGGCATCGATTTCGTGCGCATCCCGGGCGTGGTGAAGATCGAGACCGGTGACTACGACTCGGCCAATCTCCGGGTCGGCGTCGAGCATACGCTGGAGATGCGTACCCGCATCATCCGCGATACCGCCGACATCTACCGGCCCGACCTGTTCATCGTCGACAAGGAGCCGCTCGGCCTGCGCGGCGAGGTCGTGCCGGCGCTCAAGCTCCTGAAGGAGCGCGGCACCCCTCTGGTGCTCGGCCTGCGCGACGTCATGGACGACCCGGCGGCCCTGGCCCAGGAATGGCAGCGCAAGAATGTCCTGCCCGCCCTGCGCGATCTCTACGACGAGATCTGGATCTATGGCCTGCCGCAGATCAACAAGCCGCTCACCGGCATCCAGGTGCCTCCTTCGGTGCGGCACAAGATGGTCTACACCGGCTACCTGCGGCGCGACCTGCCGCTGCACGCCGACATCCCGCACGAGATCGCGGAGATCGACGGGCCGTTCATCCTGGTGACGCCGGGCGGCGGCGGCGATGGCGCCGACCTGGTCGACTGGGTGCTGGCGGCCTACGAGAACGACCCGCACATCCCCTATGGCGCGGTGATCGTATTCGGCCCGTTCATGTCGGCCGCCGAGCGCGAGACTTTCAAGGAGCGCGCCGCCCGCTTTCCCAATATCCGCACCCTGACCTTCACCAACAATCTCGGCGCCCTGATGCAGCGCGCCGCCGGCGTGGTGGCGATGGGCGGCTACAACACGTTCTGCGAGATCCTGTCCTTCGACAAGAAGGCCATCATCGTGCCGCGCACCAAGCCGAGGCTCGAGCAGTTCATCCGCGCGCGGGCAGCGCGCAATGTCGGCTTGGTCGAGATGCTCGACGCCGACCGGGGGCGCGATCCGCACGCCATGGCGACCGCGTTGCGGCAGTTGCCGCAGCAGGGCCTGCCGAGTGACGTCGTCGTGCCGGGCCTGCTCGACGGCCTCGGCAATGTGTGGCGCCTTGTCGCCAAGCGCCTGACCCATCCCCACCGCGGCCCGGCACCGCTCGAGGCGGCGGACGGTGGCGCCGACCCGCTTGCCGCATCCTCGTCGTCGCGCGCCCGGACCTGATCATTGCTCGTTGGATGATGGGCGGTCGTTCGACAATGGCGCAGCCAGGGTCTCAGGCGAGGGTAGCCGTCGTCTTGAAGGGCTGGCCACGCCTGTCGGAGACCTTCATCGCCCAGGAGATCGCCGGCCTCGAGACGCGCGGGGTCGCCCTGGAGATCTGGTCCCTGAGGCGGCCGACCGACAAGGCCCGCCACCCGGTGCACGACCGCGTCGCCGCTCGCACGATCTATCTGCCGGAGTATCTCACGGACGATCCGCGCCGCGTCCTGGCAGGCTGGGCCGCGGCACGCCGCCTGCCGGGCTACCGCAAAGCGCGGGCCAAGTTCCTGGCCGACCTGCGGCGCGATCCGAGCGCCAACCGGATCCGGCGCTGGGGCCAGGCCCTGGTGCTGGCGACCGAGCTGCCCTCGTCGATCGAGCGCCTGCATGCCCACTTCCTGCACACGCCGTCGTCCGTGACCCGCTACGCAGCGACCATGCGCGGCCTACCGTGGAGCGTCTCGGCACACGCCAAGGACATCTGGACCAGCGAGCCGCAAGAGATCAGCGACAAGCTCGACGATTGCGATTGGCTGGTGACCTGCACCCGGCTAGGCCTCGAGCGCCTGCAGGCGCTGGCGCCGCATCCCGAGCGCCTGAAGCTGGTCTATCACGGGCTCGACCTCGCCCATCTGCCGGCGCCGCCGATCGGGAGGCCGCGGCGCGACGGAGCCGACGCGGCAAACCCGGTGATCATCCTGTCGGTCGGCCGCAAGGTCGAAAAAAAGGGCTACGACGATTTGATCGAGGCGCTGGCCCGCCTGCCGGCCGGGCTGCACTGGCGCTTCGAGCATGTCGGGGGAGGGGAGCTGTCCGACGCACTGAAGGCGGAGGCCACCCGGCTTGACGTAGCCGGGCGATGCACCTGGCACGGCGCCCAGCCGCAACGAGAGGTGTTCGCCGCCCTTGCCCGGGCCGACCTGTTCGTCCTGGCGAGCAAGAAAGCGGCCGACGGCGACCAGGACGGGCTGCCGAACGTGCTGATGGAAGCCGCGCACCAGGGCCTCGCCCTCGTGGCGACCCGAGCCGCTGCGATCGGCGAGTTCATCAGCGACGGCGACAATGGCCTGCTGGTGCCGCCCGGTGCGCCCGCTGCGCTGGCCGAAGCCATGGCCCGGTTGATCGGCGACCCCGACCTGCGCCGACAGCTCGCGCTGCGCGCCGGCGAGACCGTGCGAGCGAACTTCTCCTTCGAGGCCGGCGTCGACTGGATCGCCAAGGCGCTTGGTCAGCACTCGCCGGCCGAAGTCCGCGCCGCGGAGTGACCCCCATGCGCGTGCTGCTGCACACGCCACTCAAGCCGCCGGACCATCCCACGGCCTCGGGTGATCGCGAGATGGCACGCGGATTTGCCCGCCTGCTGAGGCATCTCGGTCACCGCGTGATCATGCCGACGGCGAGCCGCGTCGCGGCCGGGGTGCCGCCTGCCGGCGCCCATCTCGCGCTGGAGCGCCGGGCGCGGGCACAGGCGGCGCGCCTGATCGCCCGCTGGCGCGCCGTGCCGGCCGGCCATCCCGAGCGCTTCGATCTCTGGTTCACTTACCATTGCTACTACCGCAAGCCCGACTGGCTGGGCCCCGCGGTAACCGCTGCGCTCGGCGTGCCCTACGTGATCGCCGAAGCCTCGCACGCCCCGCGCCGCGCCTACGGACCGACCCGGCTCGGCCACCGCGCCGTCGAGCGCGCCCTTATGGCCGTCGATCTCGTCCTGACGGTCAATCCGCGCGACGTGGCCGGCGTGCGGGCGCGCCTGCGGCCGGGTGCCCATCAGGTCCGACTGCCGCCCTTCATCGATTGCGCCCCGTTCGCCGCCCCCGGCTGCCCGCGGCGACCTTCCAACGACGTGCCGGTCCTGCTGACCGTCGGCATGATGCGCCAGCGCGACAAGCTCGACTCGTACCGCGTCCTGGCCCGGGCACTCGCCTTGCTGAAGGATCGACCGTGGCGTGCGGTGCTGGTCGGCGACGGGCCAGCACGCAACGAGGTCGAGGCGGCGATGGCCCCGCTCGGTCCACGCGTGCACTTCGCCGGCGCCGTCGCCCGCGACGACCTGCCGAGGTTTTACGGCGCGGCCGACCTCTACCTCTGGCCGGCAATCAACGAAGCCTATGGCATGGCGTTTCTCGAGGCCCAGGCAGCCGGCCTCCCCGTCGTCGCCGGCCGCACCGGCGGCGTGCCGGCTGTCGTGGCGCACGAGGCCACCGGCCTGCTGACGCCCGTGGGCGACGCTTCGGCCTTCGCCGGCGCCGTGGCGCGTTTGCTCGACGCACCCGACCAGCGGGCGGGCTTCTCCGCAGCCGCCCGCCACCGCGTCGCCACCCTGCACGACGAGCACGCTGCGGCCCGCGCCCTCGCGGCGGCCCTGCGACGGCTGACATGACAGGCGTGCCATTCGCCATCCTGCGGCAC
>JALHMO010000179.1 GCA_022844015.1 Reyranella sp.
TCTCGCGGAACACGGCCTCGCTGGTCGTGTCGTAGGTCGTATGGTTGCTGGTGCAGTTCCACAGCGGAATGGCGCTGCGGTCGAGCCAGGCCATCTCGTGGTCCAGCCAGTAGCGCCATTGCGCGCGCAGCTCGTCCGGATCGGCGCTCAGGCCGGCAATCTCGTCGCCCAGGAACAGCACGAACTCGGGTGCCGGCTGGAGGCGGCGCACGATGCCGTTGATCGAGGCGAAGGTGCGCTCGTGCGGCGCCCCGGCGATTCCCGAGCACGAATCGCCGTAGACGACGAAGCGATGGCCCGGCCCCTCGGCGACGAGGGCGGCGAGCGGCCCGGCGCGCGACGTCGAGTCCGGCATCGCGATCAGACCCAGGGCATTCGCATGTGGGCAAAAATCCCGTCATCCCGAGCGGAGCCGCCCGAGGGTCGCTGGTTACGGCGCCATTGGCGGCGCAATCGAGGGACCTTTCTTGCCGTTGCTGCAGAAGGAAAGGTCCCTCCACTACGCCGCGCTGCGCGCGGCTCCGGTCGGGATGTCGGATTTTCTTTCATTTGCGAATGCGGTCAGCCCTGTTTTGGGGATGACGGGGCGGTGGCCGCCTTCTCGTCGCGCACGAGGCGCGCCTTGCCGAAGGCCACCCCGTCGCCCGACGGGATCTTGGCGATCTGCGAGGCGCGCAGGAACCGTTCATCGCCTACCGTCAGGGAGATGTCGGTGAACAGCAGGGAGCGCGTCTGACGCACCACCTCTGCCCTGCCCTCGACCCAGTCGCCGACCCGCGCCGGCGCCACGAAATCGAACGTCATGCTGACGGTCGGAAGGAACTTGCGCAGGCCGACGAGCGTGCCACCGCCCATCGTGCCGACGAGATCGGCCACCGTCATCATCATGCCGCCATGCAGGCCGCCGGCCGGATTGCACATGTGCTGGTGGACGCGAAAGCCCAGCACGAACTCGTCACGCGTGCCCTTCGGCCCGCGCATGGCGTAGAGGTTGCCGATATGGCTGTTGAAGGTCGGATCGGTCCGGTCGCGGTCGAAGTCGATGCGCCGGAATCCCTCCGGCGGGTTGTCGAGGGCCTGGCTGTGGTCGGGCAAGTCTAACTCCGGATCTTGAGCGGACGCAGGCGGCTCAGCAGGGCGAAGGCGCCGAGGCCCGCCAGCACGTCGTGGCGCGGACCATAGAGACGGCCCCGCACCTGCGCCACATGCTCGTCGTGCCCGATCACCTCGGCCTCGGCCTGAAGCCAGTCGCCGACGCGGCCCGGCCCGAGATAGTCGATCGACAGCCGGGCGGTGACGGCGCGCCGCTGCAGGGCGTGCAGCACGGTCGAGCCCATCGCCGAATCGAGGAACGCCGCCAGCATCCCGCCATGCACGATGCCCAGCGCATTGGCGTGCTGGGGCCCCGGCAGGAAGCCACGCACCAGCCGCCCCTCCTCGACCTTCTCGAACCATGGTCCGTTGGCAGCGGCGAAGCCGGTGGCTTCGCTGAGCTCGCGAAAGCCGGCAGGTGGTGCGGATCTTTTCTCACGCATCGCGCTTCGGCCGCAGCGCGGCGAACTTCCGGTCGGTCGTGACCGGTGCGACAGAAGGGGGAACGTCAGCCATGCCGCAAATTCTCGACCGCCCCCTGCCCGAGAGCCAGCGGGAAAACGACGCTTTCCAGCGCCGCCGTGTACAGCCGTCACACGTCGACACTATAGTCGAGCCGTCGGCGTATCGGAGCGAGGACCTGGACATGAGACATCTTCGTGCAATCGGCGGACTCGCGATCTTGCTGGCGGGAGCGGAAACTGCCCTGGCGCAGGAGGTGGTGAACCTCAAGGGGACGTGGACCCCCACTCAAGGCACTTACATCGTGGACGGACCGAGTAGGCATCGCGAGAGCGGAACCGTCCCTACCCCGGGTGCGCCTGACACGCATCAGACGCACACCTCGAAGTTCGTCTTCCGCTTCGAAGGGCAGGAAGGCCGGAAATTCTGGGGAGTCTTGTCGTCGGGCAAGGTTTCCGAGAAGGTCATCGGGGCTGTTTCGGTGGATGGCAAGCGCTTCGTCATGGCAGACGAGGACGGAACGTTCAGCGGCACCATCGTGAACGCCGACACATTGGATTATTGCTATACTCATATCACGCCGAAGGACAGGGCGGTGGCCTGCGGGCTCCTGGTCCGGGACAAGTGACCAGAGCTTTTCACAAGTGACGGGCCCTCGAATGACGGAAAGGTCGGTCGCTGTTCATTCGATTGCTTGAGGGATCATCGCGAGCATAGCGACCGACCTTCGATCAGTTTCAGGCGAGGTTTGCCAGCAGCACCAGGCCGTAGCCGACATAGTAGGTCGCCAGGACCGTGATAATGCGGTTCGACCAGGACCGGAACTGAGTGTCGGACAGGCGCTCGAGCAGCAGCTTGCCGAGCGACGTGCCGATCATCGAGGCGGCGATTGCCACGGCCAGGAACCACGGCTCGACCGAGCCTGACTCCTCGATCAGCAGCCCGAAATAGACCAGCTTGAGGCCGTGATTGAACAGCTGGCAGGCGGCCTTGGTAGAGATGATCTCCTTCCGCCCGAGATTCGAGCGCAGGAACAGCGTGTCGAGCAGCGGGCCGGTGACGCCGCTGATCAGCATGAGCATCATGCAGACGGCGCTGCCGCCCAGCATCTGGCCGGCGTCGAGCCGGCGCGGCAGGACGCTTTCGGGGATCGCCCGGACGACGAACGGCGAGAGACCGAGCAGCAGCAGCGCCATCGCCTTGTCCGGCACGTAGAGCCAGATCGACCACAGGCCGACCGAGAGCACGCTGCCGACGAGGTTGGCGAGCATCAGCTTCCAGACGATGTGCTGCCGCCACAGCAGGGCGCGCCAGCCGTTGGACGCCATCTGCGTCACTGCATGCAGGACCATGGCCTGCGGCAGCGGCATGACGACCAGCAGCACGCCGATCAGGACGAGGCCGCCGGCCATGCCGAAGACCCCCGACAGCAGCGACGTGCAGATCATGAGAAGGGGCAGGCCGAGAGCGAGCGCGACGGACATGGAGGTGTCTCCCCAAAAGGTGACCAACCATCGGATTCGGCGTTCGACACTTCAAATATATGATAGATAGCCCTTCGATATGTTTTGCATATCGATCACATGCCACGACAATCAATCCCCTCCCCAGCTTCGCTGGGGAGTTGTCGCCGTCCTACGGCGACACAAGGGGTCATGAGCATCAGCACTGCTGCTCATGGCCCCTCCGTCCGCGAAGACCCTTCGGCTTCGCTCAGGGCAGGCGCGGACACCTCCCCAGCGAAGCTGGGGAGGAGGAATGAGGAACGCTCGGTCCGAAAGAACTTTACGGAGCCCCCATGGAACTGCGCCATCTCCGCTACTTCGTCGCGGTCGCCCAGGAGGGCCACATCACGCGGGCAGCCGGGCGGCTGAACATCGCCCAGCCGCCGCTGTCGCAGCAGATCAAGGACCTCGAGCGCGAGATCGGCGCGGCGCTGTTCGTGCGACATCCGCGCGGCGTGACGCTGACCGACGCCGGCCGTGCCTTCCTGGCCGATGCCGAGGCGGTGCTGGCCTCGGTGGCCCGTGCTGCCGACCACGCACGGCGCACGGCGCGCGGCGAGAGCGGACGCATCGCCGTCGGCTTCACCACCTCGGCGCCGTTTCATCCCCTGGTGGCGCGCGCCATCCGCGAGTTTCGCACCAACCGGCCGAACGTCTCCTTCGTGCTCGAGGAAAGCAGCTCGGGCGATCTGGTGGCCGGCCTGCGCAGCGAGCGGCTCGACGTCGCGTTCATCCGCTCCGGCCTCGCCGATCCGGCGGGCCTCGCCGTCCACGCGCTCCTGCAGGAGGACATGATGGCTGCCCTGCCCGCGCGGCATCGTCTGGCACGCCGTCCGCGCCTCGTCCTCAGGGATCTGGCGGAGGAGACCTTCATCCTTTACCGCCGGCCGGACGGGCGCGGCCTCTACGATGTCATCATCGCCGCGTGCGCCGAAGCGGGCTTCAGCCCGCACGTCGGCCAGGATGCGCCGCGCATCGTCTCGACGCTCAATCTCGTCGCCGCCGGGCTCGGCATCACGATCGTTCCGGCCTCGCTGAGCCGCCTGCCGCTCGAAGGCGTGCGCTACCGCCCGCTGGTCGGCAGGCCCGCCCTCGAGGTGCCGCTCAACCTGGCCTGTCGCGCCGACGAGCGCTCGGCGGCCACGCTGGGCTTCGTCGACCTGGTAAGACGGATGGCGTGATCACACCCTCCCCAGCTCCGCTGGGGAGGTGTCGCCGCCTGCCCTGAGCGAAGCCGAAGGGTCCTACGGCGACGGAGGGGGCATGAGTCACGAGAGGCGGCGGAGCTCATGGCTCATGACCCCTCCGTCGCGTATGACGCGACACCTCCCCACGCATGGCGTGGGGAGGAGAAATACGGAGTCGTTCCAATGCGCCGGATCAAGACGATCGGTCATTCCAATCATCCCATCGAGCGCTTCCTCGACCTGCTCGAGGGCGGCGGCGTCGAGGCCGTGGTCGACGTGCGCTCGATTCCCTACTCGCGTCGCTTCCCGCAGTTCGGGCGCGAACGGCTGGCGCAGAGCCTGGCGAGCCGCGGCATCCTCTACCGCCACGAGGGCGCCGCCCTTGGCGGCAAGCCGAGGAGCGGCGAGGACTACGCGGCGCTCGCCGCCAGGCCGGAGTTCGTCGAGGCACTGTCCCGCCTGATCGCCAATGCGGCCGACACGACGCTCTGCCTGATGTGCGCCGAGAAGGATCCGCTCGACTGCCATCGCACCGTCCTGGTCGCGCGCCGCCTCGCCGAGCGCGGCGTGGCAATCGATCATCTTCTGGCCGATGGCAGGCAGGAGCCGCATGACGCGATCGAGGATGCATTGCTCGACAGCAGCGGCGACAGGGGCCCCGACCTCTTCACCACCGCCAAAGATCGCAGCAAACGGCTCGCGCGCGCCTACACGTATCGCGAGCAGGCGATGAAGGGCGGCCAGGGCCGCCGCAAATAATTCGTCGGCGCTCGCTTTCGCGTTGGCGCCATCTCTGGCACTTTTCTTGCTGCGTTCTTCTCCAGCAGCAGAGGGGTGTTCGCATGTTCCTCAATCGTCGCAAGCTTCTCGCCTCCACGGCCGCCGGCGCCGTCGCGGGCGCGGCAGGGCCGTTCGTCATTCGCGATCTCCACGCCCAGGACGTGGTCAAGGTCGCCGGCATCCACGACACATCGGGCGGTCTCGACATCTACGGCAAGCAGATGGTCGCCACGATGGATCTGGCGGTCAACGAGATCAACGCGGCGGGCGGCGTGCTCGGCCGCAAGATCCAGCTGATCAACTACGATCCGCAGTCGAACATCCAGTTCTACACCCAGTACGCCACCGAGGCGGCGACCAAGGAGAAGGTCGCGGTGGTGCATGGCGGCATCACCTCGGCGTCGCGCGAGGCGATCCGGCCGCTGCTCAAGCGCTTCAACACGCTCTACTTCTACAACACGCTTTACGAAGGCGGCGTGTGCGACCGCAACATCTTCTGCACCGGCTCGACGCCGGCGCAGACCGTGGAGAAGCTGGTGCCCTACGTGCAGAAGAAGTGGGGCAAGAAGATCTACACCATCGCCGCCGACTACAATTATGGCCATATCACCGCCAAGTGGGTGAAGAAGTACGCCCAGGACAACGGCGGCGAGGTCGTGCAGACCGACTTCTTCCCGCTCGACGTCACCGATTTCGGCCCGACCATCAAGAAGATCCAGGCCGCCAAGCCCGACCTCGTGATGTCGGCGCTGGTCGGCGCGGCGCACATCTCGTTCTATCGCCAGTGGGCCGCTGCCGGCATGAACAAGCAGATCCCGCTCGCCTCGACGACGTTCGGCAACGAGGTCGTCATCACCTCGCCCGAGGAGCACAACGGCTTCGTCGTGGCCTTCGGCTATCTCGAGGGCATCGACACGCCGGCCAACAAGAAGTTCGTCGAGATCGTGCACGGCAAGTACGGCATCCCGCACATGACCGAGCTCGCCACCATGACCTATCACGGCGTCCACCTGTGGGCCGACGCGGTGAAGAAGGCGAACAGCCTCGACCGCATGAAAGTGATCGAGGCGCTGGAGGGCGGCGCCGCCTACGACGGGCCGGCCGGCAAGACGACGATCGATCCCAAGACCCATCACACCGTGCTCGACGTCTATATCGGCGAGGCGAAGGACAAGAAGTTCGTGGTCGTCGAGAAGTTCCTGCAGCAGACGCCAGCCGATACCGCGGCGGTCTGCGATCTCAAGAAGAACCCCAACGAGAACAAGCAGTACGTCATCGACGTCAAGACGTGAGGCCTGCGTTCTCGCATGAGAACGTCACCAAGACCTCACCCTGAGGAGCGCCCGCAGGGCGCGTCTCGAAGGATAACGGCACGACTGGTCCCCACCCTTCGAGACGGGCGCCACGCGCCCTCCTCAGGGTGAGGTTTCGTGTGAGCTAGGCACCCGCATTGGACTACGCCATCATCCTCCTGCTGCAGATCGGCAGCGCCATCGCCAGCCTGGTGCTGCTCAGCATCGGCCTGGCGGTGATTTTCGGCATGATGCGCGTGATCAACCTCGCGCATGGCGAGTTCCTGATGCTGGGCGGCTATGCTGCCATCACAGCCTACAACAAGGGCGTCAACCTCTGGATCGCGATGCTCGTGGTGGCGCCGCTCACCGTCGGCCTGTTCGGCGCCCTGGTCGAGCGGCTGGTGATCCGTCACCTCTACGGCCGGCTGATCGACACCATGCTGGCGACCTGGGGGCTGAGCCTCGCCATGATCGGCTTCGTCACCGTGGTGTTCGGCAACACGGTGTCGGGCATCTCCGCCCCGCTCGGCAGCCTGTCGATCGGCGGCTATCGCACCGGCCGCTACGAGATATTTCTGATCGGCGTGGCGGCCCTGCTCCTGGTCGCGGGCTGGCTGGTGCTGCGCTACACGCGGCTCGGCCTGATCGCCCGGGGCACCATGCAGAACTCCGCCATGGCGGCGGCGCTGGGCACCAATCCGTCGGCCGTCTATGCGGTGACCTTCGCCGTTGGCGCCGCCCTCACCGGCCTCGCTGGCGGCCTGCTGGCGCCCCTGTCCGGCGTCGTGCCGACAATCGGTGCGGCCTACATCGCCAAGGCCTTCATCACCGTGATCAGCGGCGGCGCCGCCATCCTGTCAGGCACGGCGATCGCCTCGGCACTGCTCGGTGCGATCAACACGATCACCACCTTCGCCTTCACCTCCGTGCTGGGCGAGGTGGCCCTGCTCGTCGCCGCCGTGGTGCTGCTGCGCCTGCTGCCGCAGGGCATCACCGGCCGCTTTTTCCGGAGAGCCTTGTGAACCGCAGGGCACTCGCATATGGAAAAATAACCGTCATCCCGAGCGGAGCCGCCCGACTAGGCGCTGTTTACAGCGCCATTGGCGGCGCAGTCGAGGGACCTTTCTTGCTGATGCTGCAAGAAGAGGGATCCCTCCACTCCGCCTCGCTTCGCTCGGCTCCGGTCGGGATGACGGAGTCTTTTGCCATATGCGATTGCCCTGCCGTGAACCTGGAGGGGCCCATGAGTCGGAGGGACTCGTGAAGCGCTTGGCCTCGCATCTCGGCAACGTCGTCGTGCTGGTCGTCGGGCTCGGCGTGCTGTTCGGCCTGCCGGCCCTCGCCGAGACCTACCTGATCATCAATGCGACGATCTTCGCCGCCTTCGCCATCCTCGCCCTCTCGCTGGCGCTGATCTGGGGCTATGCCGGCATCCTGTGCTTCGGCCAGGCAGCTTTCTTCGGCCTGGGTGGCTACACCTACGCCGTGGCCGCCATCAATTTCGGCGAGACCACGTCGGCGGCGGCGCTGGCCATCCTGCTGCCCACCATCTTCGCCGCCCTGCTCGGCTACTTCATGTTCTGGGGCCGCATCAGCGACGTCTATCTCGGCGTCATCACGCTCACCGTGTCGTTGATCCTGTACCGCTTCGTCAACCAGACGGCGGGCGAGCAGTGGAACATCGGCGACGCGCCGCTCGGCGGCTTCAACGGCATACCCGCGACACCCATACTCAACTGGCCGGGGCGGCCCGGCGACCAGCTCGCCCCCGAGGACATCTTCAGCCTGACGGTCGGCCTGCTGCTGATCGCCTACTTCGCCTGCAAGATCCTTCTCGCCACGCGCTTCGGCCGCATCATGGTGGCGATCCGCGAGAACGAGACGCGGGCCGAGCTGCTGGGCTACGACGTGCGCCTCTACAAGCTCGCCATTTTCATGGTCGGCGGCGCGCTCGCCGCCCTGTCGGGGCTGCTGTTCGCCAACTCGGTGTTCGTCAGCCCGACGATGTTCAGCCTGCCGGTGAGCGGGCAGATCATCATCTGGGTGATCATCGGCGGGCTCGGCACGCTGATCGGGCCGCTGGTCGGCTGCATCCTGATGCAGGTCCTGACCAACCAGCTCGGCACGCTCAACCAGGTGAAGGGCTTTGCCTGGGTCGACCCCAACCTGGTGCTGGGCGTCCTGCTGGTGGTCTTCGTGCTGCTGGTGCCGCGCGGCCTGACCGGGCTCGCGACCGACGCCTGGCGTCGCCTGGCCGGCCTCGCCCGGCGCCCCCCGCCGGCGGCGGCGCAGCCGGTGCAGGAACGGACCTCGAACCCATGAGCGAGCCGCTGCTGGAGGCGCGCGGGCTCACCATGCGCTTCGGCGGCGTGGTCGCCGTCGATCGCGTCGACTTCGCCCTGCAGGAGGCCGAGCTGCGCTGCGTCATCGGACCCAACGGCGCGGGCAAGAGCACCTTCTTCAAGTGCCTGACCGGCCAGCTGCGGCCGAGCGCCGGCGACGTGCTGTTCCGCGGCACGCCGATCGCCGGCATCGGCAGCCATGCCATCGCCCGCCTGGGCGTCGGCATCAAGACGCAGGTGCCCAACGTGTTCGACGGGCTCTCGGCGCGCGACAACGTGTGGACGGCGGCGGCGCGCGTGGCGCCCGGCCGCATCGCCGAGCGGCGCACCGACCAGGCCATGGAACGCGTCGGCATCACCGGCATCGCCGGCCGCATTGTCGGCCAGCTGGCGCACGGCCAGCGCCAGCTCGTCGAGCTCGCCATGGTGATCGCGCCCGAGCCCGACCTGATCCTGCTCGACGAGCCCGCCGCCGGCATGACCGACGAAGAGGTCGACCGCCTGGTCGACCTGATCCGCGAGCTCAACCAGCGCCACGCCCTGGTCGTGGTCGAGCACGACATGCAGTTCATCCGCCGCATCGCCCGCACCGTCACGGTGTTTCACCAGGGCGCCGTCCTGATCGAAGGCGACGTCGCGCGCATCCTGACCGACGAGCGCGTGCGCGACGTCTATCTCGGCAAGCAGGCGGCGTGATGGTGAGGGCGACGACATTCCCTTCATGTCCCTCCCCCGTAGTCGCGGGAGGTGGCCCAAAGGGCCGGACGGGGAGGGCCGCAGTCGAAATCATTGTGACTCTGACGTCGGAGTTTCACGAACCTCGTTTGAGGCATTCCCCCTCCGCCTCGTATGACGGGGCACCTCCCCCGGTTACCGGCAGGGCATTCGCATACGGCAGAAAACACCGTCATCCCGACCGAAGCCGAGCGCAGCGAGGCGTAGTGGAGGGACCTTTCTTGTTGCAGCACCAGCAAGAGAGGTCCCTCGACTGCGCCGCCAATGGCGCTGTAGCCAGCGCCCTTCGGGCGGCTCCGCTCGGGATGACGGAGAAATGTGCCATATGCGAATGCCCTGCGGTTGCGGGGGAGCCCCCCAGCACGCCGGTGCGCACCACGATGCTGAGAAGATCGGGGCGGTACCCGCTCCGATCTTCATAGGAGGGCTCGTGTCATGCCCATGACCGCCCTCCTGGAAATCCGCGGGCTGGCCTCAGGCTACCAGAAGATCCCGATCATCCTCGGCGTCAGCCTCGAGGTCGCGGCGGGCGAGTTCGTCGGCATCCTGGGCCACAACGGCATGGGCAAGACCACGCTGCTCAGGACCGTGGTCGGGCAGCTGCCCGCAACCGCCGGCACGATCCGCTTCGACGGGCAGCCGATCGAGAAGCTGCCGTCGCATCGCCGCGCCCGGCTCGGCATCGGCTACGTGCCGCAGGGCCGCCAGATCTTTCCCGGCCTGTCGGTGCTCGACAACCTGCGCATGGGCGCGGCCAGCGCCGGCCTCGGCGACGAGGTGCTCGACGAGGTGATCGAGGTGCTGCCGCGCCTGAAGCCGATTCTCTCGCGCGCCGGTGGCGTGCTGTCGGGTGGCGAGCAGCAGATCCTGGCTCTCGCCCGCTGCCTGTGCGGCCATCCCCGGCTGATCCTGCTCGACGAGCCGACCGAGGGCATCCAGCCCTCGATCATCGACGAGATCATCGACATCCTGCTGGGCCTCAAGGGCAAGCGCGGCCTCACCATCGTCCTGGTCGAGCAGAACCTGGAGTTCATCCGCCGGCTGTCCGACCGAGTCCTGATCATCCAGAAGGGTCGCATGACCGGCGAGATCCCGCCCGACCATCTGGGCGACGACGACCTCGTCGCCGAGTTCGTCGGCATGAGCGCGCACTGACTTTCGTTCCCGAAGAGGAGAAACCCATGGCAAGCGTCAAACTGCCGACACCGGCCGAGCTGTCCAAGGTCGGCGCCGATCTCGGCATGAACCTGTCCGACTCCGACGTCGCGTTCTTCCTCGAGACGATGGGCGGCAACGTCGCTGCCTACAACCTGCTCGAATCGCTGCCCGACAACCTGCCGCTGGTGAAGTATCCGCGTACACCCGGCTATCGGCCGGAGGGCGAGGAGAACAAGTACAATCTCTGGTACGTCAAGAGCGAGATCAAGGGCGCGCCCGAGGGCAAGCTCAAGGGCAAGAGGGTGGCGCTCAAGGACAATGTCTGCGTCGCCGGCATGCCGATGATGAACGGCGCCTCGACCCTCGAAGGCTACGTGCCCGACGTCGACGCGACCGTGGTGACCCGGATGCTCGATGCCGGCGCCACCGTGATCGGCAAGGTGCGTTGCGAGTATTTCTGCTTCTCCGGCGGCAGCCACACCTCCTCGCCGGGACCGGTCCACAATCCGCGAAAGTATGGCTATTCGGCCGGCGGCTCGTCGTCGGGCAGCGCCGCCGTCATCGTCACCGGCGAGGCCGACATGGCGATCGGCGGCGACCAGGGCGGCTCGATCCGCATGCCGGCGGCCTATTGCGGCATCGTCGGCCTGAAGCCCACCTGGGGCCTGGTGCCCTACACCGGCATCATGCCGATCGAGCTGACGCTCGACCACACCGGGCCGATGACGGCCACGGTCGCCGACAATGCGCTGATGCTGGAAGCCATCGCCGGCCCCGACGGCCTCGATCCGCGGCAGATGGGCTGCACCGTCGACGCCTACACCAAGGCGCTGGGCGGCAGCGCCGCCGGGCTCAAGATCGGCGTCGTGAAAGAGGGCTTCGGTCACCCGCAATCGGAGAAGGTGGTCGACGACCTGGTCAGGAAGGCCGCGGGCAGGTTCACCGAGCTCGGCGCGACCGTCGAGGAGATCTCGATCCCCTGGCATCTCACCGGCATGGCGGTGTGGTCGGCCATCGCCGTCGAGGGCGCGACCTGGCAGATGATGCTGGGCAACGGCTACGGCTTCAACTGGAAGGGCCTCTACGTCACCAGCCTGGTCGATGCGCATGCGGCGTGGCGCGAGCGCGCCGACGAGCTGTCGGACACGCTCAAGACCACGATCCTGTTCGGCAAGTACGCCCTCGACAAGTATCGCGGCCACTACTACGCCAAGGCGCAGAACCTGGCGCGCAAGCTCGGCGGCGCCTATGACGCGGCGCTCGCCAAGTACGACCTCCTGCTGATGCCGACCCTGCCGTTGCGCGCCACCAGGCTGCCCGACCCGGCCGGCCCGCGCATGGACATCATCAACCGTGCCTTCGAGATGCTGCCCAACACCGCGCCGTTCGACGTCACCGGCCACCCGGCGATCACCCTGCCCTGCGGCATGAGCGATGGCCTGCCCGCGGGCGTGATGCTGATCGGCAAGCACTGGAACGAGTCGACGATCTACCGCGCCGCCGACGCCTACGAGAAGAGCCACGACTGGAAAACGATCACGCTTTAGGCAATTCCGAGAACCAAGGCTCGCGCCCGGCCCCGAAAAGGGACATAAGGTCGCCCATGGCACAGCACGTTTTCGGCAAGCACATGGTTTGGACGCTCGCTCCCGGCGCTACGGTGGAGGTGGGCCTGGGCTACTCGAGCCTGGCAGAGGCAGAAGCGGAGGCCGCGAAGCTCGGGCAGCGCGGCTACAAGATCCTGCGTATCGTCCCGACGACGCTCCCCAAGCCGAACTCCTAACCGCCGCCTGCGCTCGCCTCCGTCCCGGGCCACGTCTCGGGCGGGCATCCGATGCGGTCGAGCCGCCCGCGCCTCGACCGAATCGGTCAGGAGCTGCCGGGGATTCCAGGGCTGCCAGAGCCGGCGCCGCCCGGCTGATTGCAGCGCAGCGCAAGGTGCTCCATGGCCGTTGGCCGGCACGCGCCGGGCGGCTGCGGACGATTGCGGCGGCACGCATCCTGCATCGGGTCTTCCAGTGCCAACAGGGGAAGGCGAGGGATCATGCTGCAGCGCTTCTTGACGGGCGTCGCATTGGCGACGGTGATCGCATCGGCAGCCGTCGCGCAGGATCTGCCGAAGAGCCAGTTCAAGGTAATCGGGCTCAACAGCCCGACGCCGGTGTCGATCCACGACGAGCTGCCGTTCTGGCGCAAGACCATTCCCGAGGCATCGAAGGGCGCGATCACCGTCGACGTCACGCCGCTCGACCAGATGGGCATCGACGACAAGACCATGCTGCGCCTGCTCAAGCTCGGCGTCATGGATTTCGGCGCGATGGACATCTCCAAGATGGCGGGCGACGACCCGCGCTTCGAGGCCTGCGACCTCGCCGGCCTGACGCTCGATCCCGACAAGGCGCGCGCCGCCTGCGCCGCCTACCGCGACATCATCGACCGCCAGATGCAGAAGAACTGGAACACCAAGCTGCTGGCCTACGGCGGCAACACGCCCCAGGTCTTCTGGTGCCGCGACGTGATCGGCGGCCTCGACTCGCTCAAGGGCAAGAAGGTGCGCGTGTTCAACAACACCATGCGCGATTTCCTCGGCGGGCTCGGCGCGACATCGGTCAGCATGGCCTTCGCCGAGGTCGTGCCGGCCCTCAACAACGGCGTGGTCGATTGCGGCGTCACCGGCTTCCTGTCGGGCAACACCGCCGGCTGGAACGAGGTCACGAAGTCGATCTACCCGATGTCGCTCGGCTGGAGCATCAATGTGCTCGCCGTCAACCTCGACAGCTGGAAGCGCCTCGATCCCAAGACACAGGCCTTCCTGCTCGAGCAGACCAAGGCCTACGAGGACAAGATGTGGCGGACCATCAAGACCACCACTGCCGAGGCCGAGAGCTGCAACACCGGCAAGCAGCCCTGCACCATGGGCAAGCTCGCCAAGTCGACCATCGTGCCGGTCAAGCCGGAGGAGGCCGCCACGCACAAGAAGCTGGTCGAAGGCGCGGTGCTGGCCGGCTGGGCCAAGCGCTGCGGCGCGGCCTGCGCCAAGGAGTGGAACGACACGGTCGGCAAGGCGCTCGATCTGAAGGCACCGACGCCCTAGCCGGGAGGGGACGGGCGCGAGCAGACGACCGTGAGCGGCGTGCGGCGCTTCGCCCAGTGGGGCCTGTGGCTCGGCGGCGCGCTGGTTCTGCTCGCCGCGTTCCTGATCGGCGTCGACGTGCTGATGCGCAAGTTCCTCTCGCTGTCGATCGGCGGGGCCGACGAGCTTGCCGGCTACGCCCTGGCGATCGGGACGACCTGGAGCCTGGGCGCCGCCCTGCTCGACCGGGCGCACATCCGCATCGACTCGCTCTACGTCCTGTTTGCCCAGAAGGTTCGCCTGGCGCTCGACCTCGTGGCGGTGCTGCTGCTGGTCGGCTTCTTCGCCCTGGTGCTGTGGCACGGCTTGGGCGTTCTCGGCCAGTCCTGGACCTCCGGCTCGCGCAGCCAGTCGGCGCTCGAGACGCCGACGGTGATCCCGCTCAGCCTGTGGATCGCCGGTCTCGTGGCCTTCATCGCCGTCGGCGCGGCGCTGCTGCTGCGGGCGCTGGGGCTCATGGTCGCGGGCGACCTCGCGGGCGCCGCCAGGCTCATCAGCACGCGATCGGCAGCCGAGGAGGTCGAGGACGAGGTCCGCGACCTCCAGCAGCGCCAGGCGCGCGAGGGGAACGGCTGACGGCATGCTGGGAATCACGCTCGCCATCCTGATCGGCCTGCTCGCGATCGCCATACCGGTCGCCGCCGGGCTGGGCGTGCTCGGGCTCACGCTGTCGGCGATCTACTCGAAGCTGCCGCTGTCGCTGGCCATCGGCGAGATCGCCTGGGGAACATCGAACAACTTCCTGCTGGTGGCGATCCCGTTCTTCGTCCTGCTGGGCGAGATCCTGCTGCGCTCGGGCATGGCCGAGCGCATGTACGGCGCCCTGGTGCTGTGGGTGCCCTGGCTGCCCGGCGGTCTCATGCATTCCAACATCGCCGCCTGCGCCTTGTTCGCCGCGACCTCGGGCTCGAGCGTCGCCACCGCCGCCACGATCGGCACCGTGGCCTTGGGCGAGGTCGAGAAGCGCGGCTATTCGGAGCGGCTGTTTCTCGGCACCATCGCCGCCGGCGGCACGCTCGGGATACTGATACCTCCGTCGATCAACATGATCGTCTACGGCGTGCTGACCGATACCTCGATCCCCAAGCTCTATCTGGCGGGCTTCATTCCCGGCATCGTCCTCGCCGGGCTGTTCAGCCTCACGGTCGTCGCGATCTGCCTCGTCCGGCCCGGGATGGGCGGCGCGCCGACGGTGGCCAGCTGGCAGCAGCGCCTCGCCGCCCTGCCCGACCTGCTGCCTCCGCTCATCATCTTCCTCGCCGTGATCGGCTCGATCTATGCCGGCTGGGCCACCGCCACCGAGTCGGCGGCGCTCGGCGTCATCGCCGCCGTCGCCATCGCCGCCTGGAACCGCCGGCTGTCGATGCGAACCCTGCTCGTCGCTTTCGAGGGCACGATGCGGACCACCGCCATGATCATGGCGATCCTGCTGGCCGCCTACTTCCTCAATTTCGTCATCACCTCGATCGGGCTGACCGGCCGGGTCAACGGCTTCATCACCAGCCTGGGGCTCAGCAAGGTCGAGCTGCTGGTCGTCGTGGTGCTGTTCTACCTCGTCCTCGGCATGTTCATGGAGACGCTGTCGATGATGGTGGCGACCGTGCCGATCATCGCCCCGATCATGTTCAATGCCGGCTACGACCCGGTGTGGTTCGGCATCGTCATCATCATCCTGATGGAGCTGGCGATGATCACGCCGCCGGTCGGCATCAACCTCTACGTCGTCCAGGGCCTGCGCAAGCGCGGCCGCATCGACGACGTGATCATCGGCGCCGCACCCTTCGTCGTCACCATGATGCTGATGGTGCTGGTCCTC
>JALHMO010000180.1 GCA_022844015.1 Reyranella sp.
CCGCTGCCTCGCGCAGTCGCAGCGCCGCGCGCCTCGCGCGCGCCCTGCTCGCCGGCGCACCCGAGGCCACGGTGTCCACCCTCGCACGCCGGCTCGGTCTCGATGGTGCGTGAGGCGGTTTCTTGCCAGTGAAACGAGCCCATACTACCGTCGCCGGCCAGTGTTGATGGCAGGCGACGGGGCAAGCGATGATCCGGTGTGTGCGGATTTGGACGGGTATCGACCAGAATTCGCACTTCGAGGAAGGCTGGATCAAGCTGGAGCGCGGCGTGCACGGGGACCTGCTGACCGGTCAGCTGGCGACGACACACGCCTCGTTTCAGGAGACCGCATCGGGCAGCACGCTCGCCTGGCACACCGCGCCGGTCCGCCAGCTCGTCATCACCCTGAGCGGCACGCTCCACTTCCAGACGCGCGGCGGCCAGCACTTCACGTTGCGGCCGGGCGACATCCTGCTGGCCGAGGACACGGCGGGCGGCGGGCACAGTTGGCGGCTGGTCGACGACCAGCCGTGGCGCCGCGCCTACGTCGTGCTGCGACCGGACGAACCCGTCCCGTTCGAGCGCGCGACCTGACCCTTCGGGAGGAAACAATCGCATGAGCGACAGCAACACCGTCATCGATGCCGATGTCGTCCTGGTCGGCGCCGGCATCATGAGCACGACGCTGGCGGTCTTCCTCAAGGAGCTGCAACCCCGACTCAAAGTCGAGATCATCGAGCGCCTGGCGGGCGAGGCGCAGGAAAGCTCCGGCGCCTGGAACAATGCGGGGACCGGCCACGCCGCCAATTGCGAGCTCAACTACACGCCGATGGCCGCCGACGGCACGGTCGACATCTCCAAGGCGCTCGAGGTCAACACCGAGTTCGACCTGTCGCGCCAGTTCTGGTCGTACCTGATCCGCAAGGGCGCGATCGACCGGGACTTCATCCATCCGGTGCCCCACATGAGCTTCGTGGTCGGTGCCGATCGCGCGGCGTTCCTGCGGAAGCGCCATGCGGCGATGAGCGCGCATCACTGCTATCGCGGCATGGAGTATTCTGAGGATCACGCCAGGATCGCCGAATGGGCGCCGCTCGTGATGGAGGGGCGCGATCCCCGGCAGGTCGTCGCCGCGACCCACATGGCGACGGGCGCCGACGTCAATTACGGCGCGTTGACCAGCAAGCTCCTCGCCTACCTCAGGAAGCAGGACGGCTTCGCGGTGCGCTTCAACCAGATGGTGACCAACCTGCACCGCCATCCGCAGGGCGGCTGGCAGCTCGAGGTCGAGAACGAGCAGACCCGCGAGAAGCGCTCGGTGCGCGCGCCCTACGTCTTTCTCGGGGCGGGCGGCGGCGCCCTGCCGCTGTTGCAGAAGTCGGGCATCCCCGAGGCCGAAGGCTTCGCCGGCTTCCCGGTGAGCGGCATCTGGTTGCGCTGCGGCAAGCCGGACATCACGGGCCGCCACGACGCCAAGGTCTACGGCATGGCGGCCACCGGATCGCCGCCGATGTCGGTGCCGCACCTCGACACCCGCATCATCGACGGCAAGCGCTGGCTGCTGTTCGGGCCCTATGCCGGCTTCTCCACCAAGTTCCTGAAGCACGGCTCGCCGTTCGACCTGCCGGCATCGGTTCGTCTCGGCAACATCCTGCCGCTGCTCGCCGTGGCGCGCGACAACCTCGCGCTCGAGGAATACCTGATCGGCCAGGTGTTCGAGACCATGGGCCAGCGCTTCAACGCCTTGCGCGAGTTCTACCCCGGCGTGAAGGAACACGACTGGGAGCTCGACGTCGCCGGCCAGCGCGTCCAGATCATTCGCAAGGACCACGCCCACACCGGCAAGCTCGAGTTCGGCACCGACATCGTCCATTCCGCCGATTCGTCGATCGTGGCGCTGCTCGGCGCGTCGCCCGGCGCATCGACGGCGGTGTGGATCATGGTGCACATGCTGGAGAACTGCTTCCACAGGCAGCTGGTTGGCCACTGGGTTCCCAAGCTCACCGAGATGATCCCGTCCTACGGCCAGTCGCTGAAGACCGACGCGGCGCTCTGCGAGCGAGTGCGCAAGGACACCGCCGAGGTGCTGGGGCTGCGCACCGTCTGACCGGCGATGACCAAGGACCCGCGCTCGACGCCCCCCGGCGGGACGGATCTCGGCGCGGCGCTCGACGTGCTGCTGCGCTTCGGCGCGGCGATGATGCATGCCGGCGACACGGCTTTCCGCGTGCGCGAGGGGATGGCCCTGCTGGCCCGCGCCCTGGGGATCGAGTCCCTGGCCGTGCAGGTGACGATCGGCGCCCTGCAGGCGACGGCACGGCGCGACGGCGAGACGGCCACGCTGCTGCGCGAGATCGGCCCGCCCGGCATCGATGCCCAGCGCATCGTCTCCCTGGAGAAGCTGGCGCAGTCGAGCCGGCCGGGATTGACGGCACATCAGCTTTCGGCCGCGCTCGACGGCCTCGAGCAGACGCGGCCGCGCTATCCGATCGTCGTGGTCGCCGGCGCGGTCGGGCTGGCGTCGGCATCGTTCTCCTATCTCAACGGCAGCGATGCGCTGGGCACCGTTGCGGCGGCGATCGCCGGCGGCGCCGGCCAGGCGGTGCGCGCGCTGATGTTCGCCCGACGCCTCAACCAGTTCGCCGTGACCGCCCTGTGCGCGGTGCTGACCGCCGGGCTCTACTGCACTCTGGTGGCTGGGTTTGCGGCCAGCGGCTTCGGTCCCGGCCACGCCGCGGGCTTCATCTTCTCCGTGCTGTTCCTGGTGCCGGGCTTCCCGCTGGTGGCCGGGCTCCTGGACAGCGTGCAGCACCAGACCATGGCCGCTCTCGGCCGCCTCGCCTATGCCGCGATGATCCTGCTCGCCGCCGCGATCGGGCTTTCCGCCGTCGCCGCGATCGCGGGTATCGCCGTCGCCCCGGCGCCCGCGCTGCCGGGCGGCCTCGAGCTTTCGACTCTCGTGCTGCGCGCGCTGGCGAGCTTTGCCGGCGGCGTGGCCTTCGCCGTGCTCTACAACAGCCCGCTCGCCACCCTGCTGGCGGTCGGTGCCATGTCGCTCGCCGGCAACGAGCTGCGGCTCGCCCTGCACGATCTCGGCCTGGCGCTGGCGCCGGCCACCTTCTTCGGCGCGCTGCTGGTCGGGCTGATCGCCACCCTCGCGGGCCACCGACTGCACCTTCCGCGCATCGTTCTGACGGTGCCCAGCATCATCATCATGACCCCGGGCCTGTTCGCCTTCCAGGCGATCATCATGGTCAACCAGGGCGCAGCGCAGGCGGCGATCATCGCCGGGGCAACCTGCTTCTTCGTCGTCGGCGCCATGGCCATGGGCCTGGTCGCCGCCCGTTTCCTCAGCGAAAGGCGCTGGCTGGTCGAGCGGTGACATGCGCCGCTCGCAACTGCGCCCAAGGCCCGATCACGACGGCGTCGGCATCCTGTCGAATTTCGTCATCGGGCCGAGGTTGTTGACCCACCCCCTGTTGCGAGCGAACGAACAGTTGCCTGCGCGGCACCAGTTCGTAGCGCTGGCGAAGGGCGCCGAGCCGGAAGTTGTAGGCCTTCGGGTCAGGGCCATCCGTCGTGTCCTCTATTGGCCTGCTACGAGGAAAAACACGAGCTTCCCGACGTTGCCGCCACACAGGCAGTAAGCCTACCTTCCTACGCGAATGGCCGATTCTACGTTGCCATTTGAGGAGGGCGCAGCGATGGACGACATCTTGATCCGGGGCAGCCAGGTGATCGATGGTACCGGTGCACCGGGGCGCGTGGCGGACGTCGCGATCTTCGCCGGCCGCATCGTCGCCATCGAGACGAACCGGACGGAGAGCGCCGAGCGCGTCATCGACGGTCAGGGCTGCGTGGTGGCGCCGGGCTTCATCGACATCCACACCCACTCCGATTTCACCTTGCCGCTCAACCCGAAGGCCGAGTCCAAGATTCGCCAGGGGGTGACGACCGAGGTGGTGGGCAATTGCGGCTTCTCGGTCGCGCCGGCCCTTCCCGACAAGGTCGACGCCTTGCGCCAGTACCTGTCGGGCAGCGCCCCCTGGTTGACCTTCGAGGCGACCGACTTCGCGCGTTACATGGACGGCTGGCCCGACATGGCGGTGAACACGGCAATGCAGGTCGGTCACAACACGCTGCGCCTGATGGCGATGGGCATGGAGAACCGCGCGCCGCGGGAGGCGGAGTTGCGCCACATGCAGGAAATGCTGACCGAGGCCCTGGAGGCGGGCGCGCTCGGCCTGTCTTCCGGCCTGTTCACCGCGCCCGGTTGCTTTGCCGAACGTGACGAGTTGCGCGCTCTGGGCCACGTGCTGAAGGCCCACGGCGCACGCTACTCCTCCCACATCCGCGACGAATCCCATGGCGTGCACGAGGCCGTCGCCGAGGCGATCGACATCGGCGAGCATTGCGGCGTCCATGTGCAGATCGCCCACATGAAGCTGTCAGGGACCGAGAGATGGGGCGAGGCCGATCGCATGCTCAGCGTCATCGCCGCCGCCCGCGCGCGCGGCGTCGACGTGCACGGCGACCAGTATCCCTATGACTGGGCCAGCAACCCGCTGCGCTTCCTGCTGCCGACCTGGCTGCAGGAAGGCGGCATGGCGGCGATGCTGGAGCGGCTGGCCGATCCTTACGTCCGCTCGCGGATCCGCCAGAAGATCGCCGAGGTCGGATTCAACAATTTCGGCCAGATCGAATCCTGGGCCGACATCCGCGTCTCCATCTCGCCGCACGGCGCCGCCGAACCGGGCCGCACCATCGAGGAGATCGCGCGGGACCGGCGCTGCGATCCACTCGACGCGGTCTGCGACGTCATCATCGCCGACAAGGGCGCGACCCGCATCGTCGTTCGATCGATGTCGGAGGACGACGTGCGCGCCATCGCCGCCGACCCTTCGGCGCTCGTGGGCTCCGACGGGACGTGCGTCGCACCTTATGGCGTTACCGGCCAGGGCAAGCCGCACCCGCGTTTCTACGGCACCTTCCCGCGCCTCATCGGCCACTATGCCCGCGATCTCGGGCTGCTGAGCTTGCCCCAGGCGGTCGCCAAGATGACCGGCGGCGCCGCAGCGGCGCTCGGCCTGGCGGACCGCGGCATCCTGCGTGAAGGTCATGCAGCCGACGTGGTTCTCTTCGACCCCGCCACGATCATCGATCAGGCGACCTACGACGACCCGCATCTGTATCCGGCGGGCATCGGGACAGTGATCGTCAACGGCACGGTGGTGATCGACGATGGCGAGCACACCGGCGCCCTGCCGGGCCGGCTGCTCAGGCGGCGGGGAACCGTGCTGGGGTGATGGACCGACGGGCACGGCAGCGGGAAAACCCCGGGATGGCAGGGCCTGTCGTCAGGTCAGAATGCGCGCTTGGTAAGCGCGCAATTTTCCTGGATCGAAGCACCGAAGAATGACCTCACCCTGAGGAGCACGCGAAGCGTGGCGTCTCGAAGGGTGGGCAACAGGCTTGCTTTGCCCCACCCTTCGAGACGCGCCCTTGCGGCCGCTCCTCAGGGTGAGGTCATTCTTCGGTGCTTCAAACGAAGAAGAATCATGCTCAAAGGCCAGCGGGAAGGTCCCTCACTAACGGCACTTGCGACGTCCAGCGCCTCACTCGTGATGACAGTGTCCTTGTCGCACACCACCGACCGCTATCGGAACTCTGAAGCACCTACTCCGTTACAGGCCATTTGGCCTGCTTCGGGCCACCCTCGCCTCAAGGCGCGAGGAGGGTCGTCAATTGTGCCCCTTCGTCGGCGACGAAAACTGCAATCAGTTCGGCCCACTCTGTGTTGCTCGCATTGGCGGAGACGAGATGGATTGCGCCTGGCGGCTCGAAGAACGACTGACCGACATCGAATATCGCCACCGGACCGCCTTTGAGCTGCGACCTGATCTGGCCCTTGGTGATGTAGGCCGTGACCGTGCCGGCGTGACGGTGCGGCGGCGTGAAGCCGCCCGGTCCATACGTCACGCGGACGATGGTTACTCTCTTGCCCGGAATGTCCGGCAGCGCGTGCGAGCTGATCACCTCCACCTTGTTGAGCGATGAGCCGGCGGAGGCATCGGAAGCGCATATCGGGAGGGGAGACTCCGAGATCGCGTCCATCTTAACGGGCAGGATTCGCACGCTCGCGACTGCGCAAACGGTAGCAGCGGCGAGAAGGAGCGGCAGCCGGAGTTGCGCTCGACCGGCGATCGACGTCGTCATTCCGAGTGCGATGCTCATCGAGGCCTCCTCGCCTCTCGCTGGTTTCAGTCTTCCGTCCGCGCGAGCGCCAGAAGCTCATCCGAATTTCCGGCACCATAGTCGCGCGCTGCCCCGCCGGCGGTCACGTAGCCGTCCAGCAGATCCCGGCCGATCGCATCGGGCGCGCGCTTGGCCGGCACGCCGAAGCCGCCGGAGCCTGGCGTGATCATGTCGATCACCGAGCCGGCCGGCGCCTGGAATGCCCCCTTGCAGGGAAGCTTGCGCGATTTGCCGTCGGGCGTGGTCAGCGTGACGACGGCGGCGGCGCCGGCCTGGCCACCCATCAGCCCGAACGGCGGCGATGTCATCCGCTCCATGCAGAGCGAGCCCACGGCATCGGCGCCCGGCAGCAGTCGCCACGTGCGGACGGCGCCGCAGCCGCCGCGATACTGTCCCGCGCCGCCGGAATCCGGGTTCACGGCATAGCGCTCGACGCGCAGCGGGAAGGCCATCTCGAGGACCTCGATGGGCGTATTCATGGTGTTCGAGATGCCGCTGGCGATGGTGTTGATGCCGTCCTTGTTGGGACGCGCGCCGAAGCCACCCTTGATCGTCTCGTAGGAGACATAGCGCGCTCCCGAGCGGGGATCGACGCCGCCGAGCGTGACGACGGCAGATGTCCCCTGGCTGCAGGCCATGACACGGTCCGGCCAGATCGCGGCAAGCGCGCCCATCACCATGTCGGCGACGCGGTGCGACATCTCGTGGTTGGCGTAGACGACGGGTGCGGGAAACGCCGCGTTGACCACGGAGGCCTCCGGCGCCACGACGGAAATCGCGCGCCAGCAGCCGGAGTTCGGCGGGATCAGGCTGCCCGGGTCCACCGCCATCTTCAGGCCGCAATAGACGCCCGATGCCGTCACCGACAGCGGGGCGTTCATCGGACCTTTCACCTGCGGGTCGCTGCCCGCGAAATCGACCACGAGCCGATCACCCGTCTTCTTGATGTGCATGCGCACGCGGAACCGGGCGTCGTTGCCATCGGCGTCGTCGGCAATGCCGTCGCCGTCGCAGAAATCCTCGAACGAGCCCTCGCCATCGGGCAGGTCGACGAGGGCGACACGCATCAGGCGCTCGGAGTAGTCCATGACTTCCGCCATGATCTCGACGAGCTCGCGCGCACCGTACCGTCGCGCCAGCTCCTGCAGCCGGTGGACACCGCGCAGGGTCGCCGCCAGCTGGGCGCCGAGATCGCCGCGCCGCTCGGCGGGCGTGCGGACGTTCGCCAGGATCAGCCTCTCGAGGTCGGCGTTCATGACCCCCTTGGCCATGAGGCGAAGCGGGGGGAGCCGCAAACCCTCCCCGTAGATCTCGGTCACCGCGCCATAGCTGCCGGGCGTGGCGGATCCGACGTCCGGCCAGTGCGCCCGCAGGCAGGTGTAACCGAGCAGCATTCCAGCGTGGAAGGCCGGACGGATGACGTTGACGTCGGGCAGATGGCTGCCGCCGAAATAGGGGTCGTTGTGGATGAAGACGTCGCCATCGTGCACGTCGCCGCCGAAGGCGGTTACGATGGCACGCACGGCATCGGGCATGGAGCCCAGATGAATCGGAAGGTCGATTCCCTGGGCCACCATGGCGCCCTCGGCATCGAACACGCCGCAGGAGAAATCGCCGGCTGATTTCAGGATCGGCGAATAGGCGGTCTTGCAGAGGATGACACGCATTTCCTCGGCGATCTTGAAGAGGGCGTTCTTCGCGATCTCGAAGGCGGCCGGGTCCTTCCGGCGAGCGCCCATGGACGTCGCGGGGCTGTTCATTGTGCGGCTCCCTGCCTTGTCGGCGCCATCAGGATGAACCCGTCGCCATCCATGCGCGCCTGCCAGCCGGGCGGGACCAGGATGGTCGATTCGAGGCTCTCGATCACGGCGGGGCCATCGACGACAGCCGCCTCCGCCATGCGCGCGCGATCGTGCACTCCGGCCGTGATCGTGCCTGTGCTGCGAAACCAGACTTCGCGCGACGGCTTCGCCGAGTGCGTGCCGGCCGCGGCCGGTTGCTGGCGAATGACGAGCGGCGGAATGATGCCGATCGCCGCGAGACGCAGGCTGACGAACTGCACGGGCTCGGCGCGATTGTCATGACCGTAGGTCTGGGCGTGCCTGCCGTGGAAAGCCTCGGCAATGCCGCCGATCGCGGCGGCATCGACGGCGCCGCCGGCAACAGGCACGTTCAACTCGTACGACTGGCCGGCATAGCGCGCATCGACGGAGCGATCGAAGCGGCGGCGACCGGCGGCGATGCCGGCGCGCTCGAGCATGGCGCTGCCTTCAGCCTCCATGGCGCGGAACGCCGCCTCGAGAACGGACGGATCGGCGGTCGCCGTCGTGGTGTAGACGGTGCGCACGTAGTCGCGCCGCAGATCCGTGCCGACGAGGCCCAAGGCCGAGAACGCGCCGGGGATCGGCGGGCAGACGACGGATGCTATGCCAAGTTCCTCGGCGAGGGCCGACGCATGCAGGGGGCCGGCGCCACCGAAGGCAGCCAGGGCGAAGTCGCGGGGATCGTGGCCGCGTTGCACCGAGACGATCTTCAACGCCTCCGCCATGGCATTGTTGACGATATCGACGACGGCGGCGGCGGCCGTCCGCACGTCCACGCCGAGCGGGATCGCGAGCCGCTTCTCGATTGCGGCCGCCGCCGCCTCGAGGTCCAGCGCCATGGTGCCGGCGAGCAGCGATTGCTGGCCGAGATAGCCCAGCACCAGGTTGCAGTCGGTCACGGTCGGCTCCGTGCCGCCGCGGCCGTAGCAGACGGGGCCGGGCTCGGCACCCGCGCTCTTCGGCCCGACACGCAGGGCACCGGCGCGGTCGACCCAGGCGATCGAGCCGCCGCCGGCGGAAACCTCGGCGAGATCGATCACCGGGACGCGGATCGGATGCCCGGCGCCGTTCATGAATCGCGTCACGTTGGAGCCGCCGCCGACCTCGTATTCCGGCGTGGTCTCGTATTTTCCGTCACGAATGAGGCTGGCCTTCGCGGTGGTGCCGCCCATGTCGAACGACAGCAGATCCAGCCTGCCGGTCTGGCGTGCGACCAGGGCGGCGCCGACGACCCCGGCGGCCGGGCCGGACTCCACGGCCATCGCCGGCATGGCGACGCCTTCGGGCGCCTCGAACACACCGCCGTTCGAGCCCATCAGGTAGAGCGCCGGCAGGCCCATCTGCCCTGTCGCGGCCTCGAGCTTCGCCAGATACGAACCGAGGATTGGGCCGACATAGGCGCAGACGGCGGTCGTGCTGGTGCGCTCGAACTCGCGAATCTCCGGCAGCACCTCGGACGAGAGATAGACAGGGATGTCCGGAAATGCCGCCCGCAGCCGGCGGCCGAGGCTCTGCTCATGGGTCGGGTTGAGGAAGCTGAACAGCAGCGAGACCGCAATCGATTCCACGCGCTCTGCCTTCAGACCGGCGATCAGCCCGTCGATCTCTTCCTCTGCGAGCGGCGTCGCGATCTGCCCGTCGGCACCGATGCGTTCCGTGATCTCGAACCGCCGCCGGCGCGGCGTCAGCGTTGCCGGCGGGTCCTGGAAAAGGTCGTAGAGGTCGCCGCGCGAGGATCGTCGCAACTCCAGGACATCGCGAAAGCCCCGTGTCGCAACGAGACCCACACGAGCTCCCTTTTCCTCGAGCAGCGCATTGGTGACGACCGTCGTGGCATGGCAGAGCAACCCGACGTCGCCCGGCGCGATGCCATAGGCCCTCATCGCGGAGCCGAGGGCCTCGAGCACCCCGGACACGAAATCACGCGGTGTCGTCAGCGTCTTGGCGGCGCCGATGCGACCGCTTGTGTCGTCCACCACGGCGACGTCCGTGAACGTGCCCCCAATATCGACCCCGATCCGCCAAGTCATGGATTCTACTCACTCACTCGCAACGTACGGCCGCACCATCTTAGCCGGGTCGACGATACGATCGAAATCGGTTTCGCCGATATAGCCGAGCTCAAGCGCCGCCTGCTTCAGCGTCAGGTCCCGGTCCATGGCATGATGGGCGATCTTCGAGGCCTTGTCGTAGCCGATCACCGGCGCCAGCGCCGTCACCAGCATCAGCGAGCGGTCGACATATTCCTTGATCTTCCGAAGGTTGGGCTTGGTGCCCTCGACCAGGAACTTGCGGAAGTTGGCGCAGCCGTCGGTCATCAGCGTGATCGAATGGGCGATGTTGTAGATGATCAGCGGCTTGTAGACGTTCATCTCGAGGTAGCCGCCGGCGCCGCCCAGCCCGACCGCCACGTCGTTGGCCATCACCTGGGCGGCGATCATGGTGAGCGCCTCGCACTGCGTCGGGTTGACCTTGCCCGGCATGATCGACGAGCCGGGCTCGTTCTCCGGGATCTCGAGCTCGGCGAAGCCGGCGCGCGGGCCGCACGACATCAGGCGGATGTCGTTGGCGATCTTGTAGAGCGACACGGCGAGGGTGCGCAGCGTGCCGGAGAGCTGGACCAGCGCGTCGTGCGCGCCCTGCACGGTGAACTTGTTGGGCGCGCTCACGAAGGGCAGGCCGGTCAGCCGCGCGATCTCGGCCGCCGCCGCCTCGGCGAAGCCCGGGGCGGCGTTGATGCCGGTGCCGACCGCGGTGCCGCCCAGCGCCAGCTGGTAGACACCTTTCAGCGAGTCCTTCAGGCGCTCGAGATTGTCGGCCAGCATGCCGGCATAGCCCGACCATTCCTGGCCGAGCGTGATCGGCGTAGCGTCCTGCATGTGGGTGCGGCCGATCTTGACGATGTCGTCCCACGCCGTGGCCTTGGTGGCGATGGCGTCGTGCAGCGCGCCGACCGCCGGCAGCAGCCGCCCGGCGACACCGATCGCGGCGGCGATGTACATCGCCGACGGGAAGGAATCGTTCGACGACTGGGACATGTTGACGTGATCGTTGGGATGGACCGGCTTCTTCGAGCCGACCGGCGTGCCGGCGAGCTGGCAGCAGCGGTTGGAGATCACCTCGTTGACGTTCATGTTGAACTGCGTGCCGCTGCCCGTCATCCAGACGTGCAGCGGGAACATGTCGTGGTGCTGGCCGGCCAGGATCTCGTCGCACGTCTCGACGATGAGGTCGTGCGCCGTCGCGTCGAGCCGCTTGCCGGCGTGGTTGGCGTTGGCGCAGGCCTTCTTCAGGATGGCATAGGCGCCGATCATCTCGCGCGGGATCAGGTCCTTGCCGATGCTGAAATGCTCGAGCGAGCGTTGCGTCTGGGCGCCCCACAGCTTGTCGGCCGGGACGCTCACCTCACCGAGACTGTCGGTTTCCTTGCGAAAGTCTGCCACTGGGGCCTCCTGCCTTGCTCGAAAGCGAAACTCGATTCTTAGAGCACGATTGCTTCGACCTGAGGCCTCACCCTGAGGAGCCGCGCGGAGCGTGGCGTCTCGAAGGGTCGGCGACAAACGCGGCTTGGCCCACCCTTCGAGACGCGGCAAAGCGCGGGGGTTACCCCGCGCGACGCGGCCGCTCCACAGGGTGAGGTTTCCACTATTCCTCCGCCGGCCGCGCGGTGCGCTGCGACTTCAACGCACCGTGGCGCTTCTTGTCGTCGAGGCGCCGGCGCTTGCTCCCCTTGGTCGGCTTGGTCTTCTTGCGCGGGATCGGCGGACGGGCGGCGTCTCGTATCAGCGCAACCAGCCGGGCCAGCGCCTCCTCGCGGTTGCGCAGCTGGCTGCGCTCGCCCTGGGCGACCAGGACCAGCACGCCGCTGCGCGTCAGCCGCCGCCCGGCCAGCCGCTCCAGCCGCTGGCGCACGTCGTCGGCCAGCGACGGCGAATGGCGCACGTCGAAGCGCAGCTGAACCGCCGTCGACGTCGTGTTGACGTGCTGGCCGCCCGGGCCGGCGGCGCGCACGAACGTCTCCTCGATCTCGTCGGGGTCGAGGGCGAGCGTGCCGGTGATGCGGATCGGCGCGGCGCGGCGCGCGCTGTCGCCGACTGCCGCCATCACTCCCGCCCGCCGGCCTTGCGCAGCATCGCCTCGATCGGTGCGCGGCCGGCCTGCCTCGCGTAGGTGAGCGCGCGGCGTCCGGTGAAGTCGGCGACATTGGGGTCGGCCTTCTTGTCGAGCAGCGCGCGTACGACCTCGGCAAAGCCCAGGCGCGACGCGATGATCAGCGCCGTCGCCCCCTGACGGGTCTGCGCCCCCGTCCGGGCATTGCGCCGCAGCAGCATCTCCACGATGTCGACGTCGCCGCGCTCGGCGGCCCGATGGAGCGGGGTATAGCCCTCGCGATCGGCCGAGTCGGGAATGGCGCCGCCCTTGAGCAGCGTCTCGACCACGGCGACGTTGCCCGCGACCACCGCGACGACCAGCAGCGGCTGGCCGGTGCTGTCGATCTGGTTCGGGTTCTCGCCCTTGAGCAGGGCCGCGCGGACCTTGTCCTCGTCACCGTCGCGCACCGCCTTGACGACCGGCTTCAGGGTGAGGAAGTCCTGCGCCGACACCGACGCGGCCGGCACGGCCAGAAAGGAGGCGATGACGTTTCGCCGGATCATGTCTTCCTCCCGCGCGATTCCTGGAAGCGGACCTCGATGCGATCCCATATCTGCGCCTCCAGCGACACGCCGTCGAACCGGTTGATCTGCTGCAGGCCGGTCGGCGACGTGACGTTGATCTCGGTCAGGTAATCGCCGATGACGTCGATGCCGACGAACAGCAGGCCGCGCCGGGCGAGCTCCGGGCCGATCGCCTCGCAGAGCTCGATGTCGCGCTTCGTCAGGCCGGCCTTGGTGGCGACGCCGCCGACATGCATGTTCGAGCGCGCCTCGCCCGCCGCCGGCACGCGATCGATCGCGCCGACCGCCTTGCCGTCGATCAGGATGATGCGCTTGTCGCCTTTGCGCACCTCCGGCAGGTAGCGCTGGGCGATCACCGGCTCGCGGCTGCGCTGCGAGAACATCTCCAGCAAAGAGTTGAAGTTCTCGTCGTCGGGTCGCACGCGAAACACCCCGGCGCCGCCGTTGCCGAACAGCGGCTTCAGGATGATGTCCTGGTGCTCCTCGCGGAAGGCGCGGATGGCGCGCGCATCGGCGCTGATCAGGGTCGGCGGCATCACGTTGTCGAAATGCGTGACGAACAGCTTCTCGGGCGCGTTGCGCACGCTCGCCGGGTCGTTGACCACGAACGTCCGGGGATGAATGTGCTCGAGGATGTGCGTGGTGGTGATGTAGGACATGTCGAACGGCGGATCCTGGCGCAACAGCACGATATCGACCGTCGACAGGTCGAGCATCTCCGGCGCGCCCAGGGTGAAATGATTGCCCTTCTCGCGCCGCAGCTTCATCGGCTGGGCGCGCGCCGTCACCTTGCGATCGCGAAACGTCAGGTCGGGCGGGGTGTAGTGCCATACCGCATAACCGCGCCGCTCCGCCTCGAGCCCGAGCACGAAGGTCGAATCGCCGTCGATGTCGATGGTCGAGACATGATCCATCTGGATGGCGACGTTGAGCTTCATGGCGGATCCTGGACTGGAATTGCGGGGTCTGTCTCTCTCAGTTAAGGCCGCGGCGCAGCTCCTGCAACAGGGCCGTCGCATGCCGGCGCAGGGCCGGGTCGCCGGCCTCGCCCTCGAGCTCCAGGAATCGCTGGAAGGCAGCAATGGCGGCACGGCGCTTGTCGAGCCGGGCATGGAGCTGACCCGCCTCGAACAGGAGCTCCGGCCGGTCGGGCGCGATCGCCAGCATGCGCTCGAGCGACTGCGCCGCGCCCGGCCAGTCTGCCTTCTTGGCGAGGCGCAACCTGGTGTTGTTCTCGAGCCGCAGCAGCACGTCGCGGTCCGATACCGGGTCGAAGTACTGCGGCTGCAGCTCGGCGTCCTGCCCCAGCACGTTGCGCAGCAGGCCGCGCAGGCTGGCGGCATCGCGCACGGCGCCATCGTGGAACGGATCGACGACGTGGCGCGCGCCATCTTCGCGGGATGAGCCGATGCCGATGCGGATAAGGAAATGGCCGGGAAAGCCCAACCCCTCGGCGAGCCAGCCCTGGGCCCGCGCGACATGCAGGTACAGGATCGAGAGCGCGACCGGCAGCCCTTTGCGCCGTTCCATGACGCGCACCAGATCGGCGTTCTGCAGGTCGTCGTAGGACTCGGTATCGCCGCGATAGGCGTAGGAGCGGGCGATGATCTCGGCCAGCCCCTCGGGCGAGGCGCCGCGCCGGCGCACCAGGTCGGCGAGGTCGGACGCCATCGCCGCGGCATGCTGGCGGAACGGTGCGAGATCGAGCGTTTCCTCGTCGCGCGCCGCGCTCAGCGCCAGCCCGACCTCCAGCACGTCGAGCCGCCGGCCGTCGCCGGCGCACAGATCGCGCAGGCGATCGAGCTGGGCCTGCAGGGCGCGATCATCCGCCACGTCTCACCGTCACTGTCCCACCGTCATTCCGGTGCCTGCCAGACGTCGGGCATGTGGCGTGGCCAGAAGCCCGAGACCAGGATGGCGTCGAAGCGCACCGAGTGCGCGGCATAGTAGGGATGGCGCGCGACGAACAGGCTGGCGGCGCGCGCCACGCGGCCGAACTGGCGGCTGCCCAGCGCGTCGGCGGCGATCCCGACGTCGCGGCGCGCCTTGACCTCGACGAAGGCCAGGACGCCGCCGCGCCGCGCGACGATGTCGATCTCGCCGAGCCTGGTCTTGTAGCGGCGCGCCAGGATCGAGTAGCCGGCCAGTCGCAGGCGCCAGACCGCGCACGTCTCGGCGACCCGACCCAGCCGATGAGCCCGCTGACGCGCCTGGATTGTCATGCCGTCATCCCTCGTTTCAGCTCGAGCGCCCGGGCATAGACCTCGCGGCGCTGCAAACCATAGCGCGCCGCGACCTCCGCCGCCGCATCCTTGACCGACGCACCAGCCATCGCCAATCGCAGGGCCTCGTCGAGCGCGCCGGGCCCGGGTGCAGCCGCCGGGTCGGGCGGCCCGATGACGATGGCGATCTCGCCCCTTATGTCGGTCTGGCCGGCATAGTGCCCGGCCAGCGCGTCGAGCGGGCCGCGCCGCACCTCCTCGAACAGCTTGGTGAGCTCGCGCGCGATCGCCGCGGGCCGCGGGCCCAGCAGCTCGGCGAGATCGGCCAGCGAGGCGGCCAGCCGGTGCGGCGCCTCGAAGAACACCAGGGTCGCCGGCACGCTGCCGGCGGCGGCGATGGCCCGGCGCCGCTCGCCCTCGCGGGCCGGCAGGAACCCGCCGAAGTAGA
>JALHMO010000181.1 GCA_022844015.1 Reyranella sp.
GCCAGCGCCAGGGACGCCGCCAGCACGCGTGACGACAGACGGCTCGCGCGGGCATCGCGCCGCTTGCTCATGACTTCCTCCGTGTTGGCTATCGCTTCTCGGCCAGCGCCTTGAGATTGCCGAGGCCCGCCTCGAAGTCCTTGCCGATCATGGTGTCCATGTTCATGAACAGGCTCACCACCTTGCTGATCAGCGGGCTGGGGCCGTGAATCGCCCAGGTGACGTCGGTCGCGCCACCCTTGGGCTTCAGGGTGAACTCGGCGGTGTTGTGCGCCTCGAACGGCTTCTGGAAATCGAGCTTGATCACCACCTTGGCCGGCGCCGCCTCGAGGATCTCCATGCTGCCCTGCCCGACATTGCTGTCGCCGTCCCAGGCGTAGGTCGCGCCCTTGCCGGCGGTGATGCTGCCGAACGAGCGCTTCATCCCGGGATCCTTCTTCTCGTAGGGCGACCAGTCGGCCCATCGCCGGAAATCGGCGATCAGCGGCTGGATGCGATCGGCCGGCACGTCGATGCTCACCGAGCGCTCGACGCGAAAGCTGTCGGGCTTGGTCGAGGCGTAAACCAGGACGCCGGCGATCACGACCAGGACGACCAGCACCACGTATCCGAGGATCTTCAGCATGACGCTCGCCAATGTTACTTAACTTTATGGTTAAGAATTAGGAAGGACCCGCGACAATGTCAACTCATGGCGGGCAATGATCACGAGGTGGCGCTCTCCCGATCAAGGACGAACCTCATCCTGAGGAGCCGCGCATGAGCGCGGCGTCTCGAAGGATGAGCAACAGAGACCATCCTCGGCGCCCCATTCTCGGTGCCCCATCCTTCGAGACGCGCCCTTTGGGCGCTCCTCAGGATGAGGTGAGGTATCAGGCTGCACCCATGCCACATGCCCGCCGAATCTGCTAGTCATCGACCCGACATGATAGAGTACAACGCCGGCCGTCCAGCCGCTCAGTCGCCGCACGGCATGGTGACATCGCCCCACGCTCTGGCCTCGCACGCCGGCGCGGACATGTTGAGACGCGGCGGCTCCGCCGTCGACGCAGCGATTGCCGCCAGCGCGACGCTGTCGGTGGTCTATCCGCACATGAGCGGGATCGGCGGCGATGCCTTCTGGCTGATCCACGACGCGGCGACCGGCGCGGTGCGCTACATCGACGGCGGCGGACGCGCGACATCGCTCGGCACGCTGGAAGCCTTCGCGCGACGCGGGCTCGCCGAGGTGCCGTATCGCGGCCCGCTGGTCGGCACGCTCACGGTACCGGGCTCGGTGGCGAGCTGGACCATGGCGCATGCCGCCCATGGCCGCCTGCCGCTGGCGCGCTGCCTCGACGCGGCGATCGGATACGCGCGCGACGGCTTCCCGATGTCGCCGCGGCTCGCCCAGTGGTGCGAGACGGTGGGCCCGGAGCTGGCGAGAAGCCCCGAGGCGGCGGCGATCTTCCTCGGCGGCGGCAAGGTGCTCGCCAACCCCGATCTCGCGCGCACCCTGCAGGCGATCGCCAGCGACGGCTGGTATGGCTTCTACACGGGCGACGTGGCGCGCGAGCTGGTGCGCTGGTCGCAGGCCAACGACGGCTTCTTCACCGCCGACGATCTCGCCCGGCAGGTCGCGCGCTGGGGCGAGCCGCTCGTGGGGAGCTATCGCGACGTCACGATCTACGAGACGCCGGCGCCCACCCAGGGCTTCGCCGTCCTGCAGATGATGAACCTGCTCGAGCCTTTCGAGCTGCATCGCAAGCCGTTCCTCGGCCCCGATGCCGTGCATCTCATGGTGCAGGCCAAGCAGCTCGCCTATCACGACCGCGATCGCCATCTCGCCGACCCGCGCTTCGCCGAGGTGCCGATGGATCGCCTGATCTCCAAGGCGCACGCCGACGCGCGGCGCCCCCTGATGGACCCGGCGCGCGCCATCCCGTGGGACCGCATCCCCTCCGAAGGCAGCCTGGCCGGCGACACGGTCTACATCGCCGCGGTCGACCGCGACGGCAATGCCGCCTCGCTGATCCACTCGCTTTATGGCGTCTTCGGCGCTGCCGTCGTCGCCGGGCGCACCGGCGTGGTGCTGCAGAATCGTGCCGCCTATTTCACGCTCGACCCCGCACATCCCAACCGGGTCGAGCCCGGCAAGACGCCGTTGCATACGCTGATCGCCTCGCTCGGCTTCCGGAACGGCAAGCTGTGGAGCGTGCTGGGCTGCATGGGCGCCGACGGCCAGCCGCAGATTCACCTGCAGGCCTACCTGGCCATGATCGATCACGGGCTCGACATCCAGCAGGCGGTCGACATGCCGCGCTTCCTGTCGGGCCGCTTCGCGATCGGCCAGCCGCGCGACATGCTGCATCTCGAGGCGCGCTTCCCGCGCGCCACGGTCGACGAGCTCGAGCGGCGCGGCCATACGCTCGATCGGTGGGGCGACTGGAACGAGCTCGCCGGCCACGCCCACGGCATCACCATCGATCCGGTGACCGGCATGCGCTCGGGCGGTGCCGACCCGCGCAGCGACGGCGAGGCGGTCGGCTGTTGACCGTCATGCTCTTCCGGACCGCGAGCGTCCCGCTCGCTCAGATTCTCGAGCGAGCGGGACGCTCGCGGTCCGGAAGAGCATGAGCAAACCTTGCGCCGCGGCGGATCGCCGGGCGAAGGTGCCGCCAGCGATGATCGATAGCGACTATCCGGCGAGCTGGTACGCCGCCACCAGGGACGCCATTCCGCAGCGGCCGCCGCTCAACGGTGCTGTCCAGGCCGATGTCGCGGTGGTGGGCGGCGGTTTCGCCGGCCTGCACGCGGCGCGCCTGCTGGCGATGCGCGGCCAGCGGGTGGTCCTGGTCGAGCGGCGGCGCATCGGCTGGGGCGCCTCGGGCCGCAACGGCGGCTTCGTCAGCCCGGGATACGCCGCGCGCACGGCAGCGCTGGTCGATCGGCTCGGCGTGGCGCACGCGCGCCGGCTCTACGCCCAATCCAAGCGCGGCGTGGCAATCGTGCGCGAGGCGATCGAGGCCTTCGCCCGGCCCGGCCTGCTGATGGGCGAAGGCAAGCTCACCGTGGCGCGCACCGACCAGGGCGGCGACTTTCCCGACCGCATCCGCGTGCTGGCGGCCAAGCTCGACGCCGATTTCGAGCCATGGGACAGCGCGCGCGTGCGGACGCTGCTGCTCACCGAGCGCTATCACCAGGCGATTCACGACCCGCGCGCCTTCCAGGTCCATCCGCTCAACCTCGCGCTGGCGCTGGCGCGCGACGTCGAGCGCCGCGCCGGCCATGTGCACGAGATGAGCGAAGCGGTGCGCCTGGAGCGCCAGGGCACCGCCTGGTGCGTGCGCACCACAGGCGGCGAGATCGCCGCCCGCCACGTCGTGATGGCAGGCAACGCCGATCTCGGCCGCATCCAGCCGCGGCTCGCCCGCGCCATCCTGCCGGTGGCAACCTATGTCGCGGTGACGGGGAAGCTCGGCAGGAAGCTCGCCGACGCGGTGCGTTGGACCGGTGCCATTTCCGATACGCGCCGCGCCGGCGACTATTATCGCATCGTCGACGGCGACCGCCTGCTGTGGGGTGGCCGCATCACCACCGACACGCGTGAGCCGGCCAACCTGCGTGCCCTGATGCGCTCGGACATCCTGTCGGTCTATCCGCAGCTCGGCGAGGTCGTGATCGAGCATGCCTGGCCCGGCATCATGGGCTACGCGCCGCACATGATGCCGCAGGTCGGCGAGATCCGTCGCGGCCTGTGGGTCTGCTCGGCGTTCGGCGGCCACGGGGTTGCCCAGACCGCCGCCGGCGCCGATGCTGTCGCCGCCGGCATCATGGGCGAGGACGACCGCTGGAAGCTGTTCGCCCGGTACGGCACGCGGTGGGCCGGGGGCGCCGCCGGCCGGCTCGCCACGCAGCTCGTCTACTGGCGGCTGCAGGCCGGCGACTGGTGGGACGAGAAGCGACAGGCGAGGAACGCGGAGACGCTCAGGACATGACCCAATCGACCAGCGCCGGCTTGCAAAAAGCGACGATCGGCGATTCGCCGCGCCGTCGCGAGGACGCCCGCCTGATCACCGGTGCCGGCAGCTATCTCGACGATCTGCGCTTCGAGGGGCTCGCCCATGCCGTGGTGCTGCGCTCGCCGCACGCCCACGCATGGATCCACGGCATCCATGCCGAGGCCGCCCGGCGCGCGCCCGGCGTGCTCGCGGTCCTGACGGCGGTCGAGGCGGAGCGCGACGGGCTCGGGCCGTTGCGCCCCTATGCCGAGGCCAACGTCCAGACCGGCGAGCGGTTCGCCTTCGCGCCGCAGCCCCTGCTCGCCACGACCAAGGTGCGCTTCGCCGGCGAGCCGGTGGCGCTGATCGTGGCCGAGACCCAGGCCCAGGCGCAGGACGCCGCCGAGCTGGTCGAGGTCGATTACGAGCCGCTCGCCGCCGTGACCACGGGCGAGGCGGCGCGGGCGGCCGGAGCGCCGCTCATCGCCGACGAGGTCCCGGGCAATGTCTGCCTCGACTGGCGCACCGGCGACAGCGCCGGCGTGGCGGCTGCGTTCGCCCGTGCCGCCCATGTCGTGCAGCTCAGGCTCGACAACCATCGCATCACCATCAACCCGATGGAGCCGCGCGGCTGCGTCGGCCGGTTCGACGCGGCGAGCGGGCGCTACACGCTGCATGTCTCGAGCCAGAACATCCATATCAACCGCAATCACGTGGCGCGCGCGCTCGGCGTCGAGCCCGCGCGGGTGCGCTTCATCGCGCCCGACGTCGGCGGCGGCTTCGGCGCCAAGAACTTCGCCTACGCCGAGCACGCGCTGATCCTGTGGGCGGCACGCCGCGTCGACCGGCCGGTCAAGTGGATCGCCAGCCGCAGCGAGGTGTTCCTGTCCGACCACGCCGCGCGCGACACGGCCGCCGAGGCCGCCCTGGCACTCGACCGCGACGGCCGCTTCCTCGCTCTCGAGGTCTCGAGCCTGGCCAATCTCGGCGCCTACATGGTGGGTGCCGGCGGCGGCGTGCAGACCTACCAGTACGTTCATCTGCAGGGCACGGTGTACCGCCTGCCAGCAATCGCGCTGCATATCGTTGCGGTGCTGAGCAACACCGCGCCGATCGGCGTGACGCGCGGGCCGGGCTTCGCCGAGACGGTGAACATCCTGGAACGGCTGATCGATGCCGCGGCGCTGCGCTTCGGCTTCGACCGCGGCGAGCTGCGCCGCCGCAACATGGTGCCGGCCGACGCCATGCCGATGACCAACAGCTTCGGCTTCCAGGTCGACAGCGGCTCCTTCCCGCAGACCTTCGACCAGGCGCTGCTCCGCGCCGACCTGGCGGGCTTTGCCGCGCGGCGACGGGCGAGCGAGAGCACCGGCAGGCTGCGCGGGCTTGGCTTCGCCTATCACATCAAGGGCACCGGCGGCCCGCCCGACGAGAATGTCGACGTGCGCTTCGAGGGCGACGGCACGATCTCGCTGATCACCGGCACGCAGCATATCGGCCAGGGTCACGAGACGACCTTCCCACAGATCCTCGCCCATCGCCTGGGCGTGCCCAACGAGCGCATCCGGCTCTGCCAGGGCGACACCGACCTGATCGTGGCCGGCGGCGGCCATGGCAGCTCGCGTGCCACCTACATGGGTGGCACGGCGATGTGGCGCGCGTCGGACCAGATCATTGCCAAGGGCACGGCGCTCGCCGCCGATGCGCTCGAGGCGGCCGAGGCCGACATCCGCTTCGCCGACGGCAGATTCGTGGTCTCGGGCACCGACCGCGCCATCGGCCTGATGGAGGTGGCGGCGCTCGGCCGGAAGAAAGGCCAGCCGCTCGACACCTACCATGCCTGGACGCGCGAGCACCTGACCTTCCCCAACGGCGCCCATGTCGTCGAGGTCGAGATCGACCGCGAGACCGGCCGGGTCACACTGGCGCGCTACAGCGCGGTCGACGATTACGGCGTCCTGGTCAATCCCATGATCGCGACCGGCCAGGCCCACGGCGCAATGGCCCAGGGGGTCGGCCAGGCGCTGCTCGAGCACGCGGTCTACGATCCGGGTTCGGGCCAGATGGTGGCGGGGTCGTTCATGGACTATGCCCTGCCGCGCGCCGACGACCTGCCGTCGTTCGATCTCGGCTTCAACGGCACGCCCTGCACCACCAACCCGCTGGGCGTGAAGGGCTGCGGCGAGGCCGGCGCGATCGCCGCCTTCCCGGCGATCGCCAACGCCATCCTCGACGCCCTGGCGCCGTTCGGCGTCGAGGGCTTCGACGGGCCGGCCACGCCGGCCCGCATCTGGCAGGCGCTGCACCAGGCCGAGGGGCGCTGACCCTGTCGCTTTCCGTTTCTCCCCCGTAATCGCAGGCATTCGCATACGACAGAAAACACCGTCATCCCGAGCGAAGCTGCCCGGAGGGCAGTGCAGCCGAGGGACCTTTCGTTCCGGTGCCACAACAAGAAAGGTCCCTCCACTACGCCTCGCTGCGCTCGGCTCCGGTCGGGATGACGGCCATTTTTTGTCATCTGCGATAACCCTGCCCGCCATCACGGGTGGGATCACGATCGATACGCCCAATCCAGCAATTTTCCGGGACGACGTGCGCGGTGGCAATCCGGGGTGGGATGCGCTAACGCTTGGGTCGCATTGCGGGGAGCGTTATCGGAACCATGTCGAATCGCCGCCTGATCCTGCTGCCCTTGCTGGCCGGCCTGCTGGCCGGGTTGGGCGGCTGCAAGCCCGAGAACAAGTTCCAGCCACCGCCGCCGCCCGAGATCAGCGTCGCCAAGCCCCTGCAGCAGGAGGTGACGCCCTACGAGGAGCTGACCGGCAACACGGTGGCGTTCGCGACGGTAGACCTGGTGGCCCGCGTCAAGGGCTTCCTCACCGCCATCAAGTACGTCGACGGCGTCCTTGCGAAGCAGAACGACGTGCTCTTCGAGATCGAGCAGACGATGTACAAGGCCAACGTCAAGGAGGCCGAGGCGCAGCTCGAGGCGGCCCAGGCCGAGCTCGTCCAGTCGCAGGCCGAGTATGTCCGCCAGGAGACGCTGCTGCGCCAGAACGTGTCGGCGCAGACCACCTTCGACAAGGCCAAGGCCAAGCGCGATACCGACCGCGCCAATGTCGAGAATGCCGAGGGCAACCTCACCATCCAGCAGACCAATCTCGGCTACACCACCGTGATGGCACCGTTCAACGGCGTGGTGACCAAGCATCTCGTCTCGGTCGGCCAGCTGGTCGGCGACACCAGTGCGACCAAGCTCGCCACCATCGTCCAGATGGACCCGATCTACGTCGAGTTCAACATGAGCGAGCAGGACGTCCTGCAGATCCGCGAAAATCTCAGGAAGCGGCTGACGGTCGAGGATCTCAGCAAGGTGCCGCTCGACATCGGCCTGATGAACGAGGAGGGCTACCCGCACTCGGGCTTCCTCAACTACGTCTCGCCCGAGGTCGATCCCAACACCGGCACCATCCTGGTGCGCGGCCTGTTCAAGAACCCCGACCGCGACCTGCTGCCGGGCTTCTTCGTGCGCGTGCGCGTGCCGCGCGGCCTCGACGCCGCCAAGGTATTCCTGGTGCCCAACCGGGTGGTCTCGGAGGACCAGGCCGGCAAGTACGTGCTGACCGTCGACAAGGACAACATCGTGCGCCAGAGCCGCGTCAAGACGGGCCAGCTGCTGGTCGGCGGCCTGCGCGTCATCGAGTCCGGCCTCACCGCCGACGACCGCGTCGTGCTGACCACCAACGGACGCGCCGTGCCGGGCGGCAAGGTGGTGCCCAAGGAGGAGACGATCCCGCCGCCGCCGGCGGGCGCCAACATCACCACGACCAAGTAACCGGCCGGCTTTCGTTCGATGATCTCTGCATTCTTCATCAACCGGCCGGTCCTGGCCAACGTGCTGGCGATCGTCATCGTGCTGCTGGGCGCCGTGGCGCTCGCCACCCTGCCGGTCTCGCAGTACCCCAACATCGTGCCGCCGACCGTGCAGGTCACGGCGAACTATCCCGGCGCCAGCGCCAGGACGGTGATCGACAACGTCGCCCTGCCGATCGAGCTGCAGGTCAACGGCGTCGAAGGCATGATCTACATGCAGTCGTACAGCACCGACGCCGGGACCTACCAGCTCACGGTGACGTTCGACATCGGCACCAACCTCGACTTCGCCCAGGTGCTGGTCCAGAACAAGGTCAGTGCCGCGATCGCCTCGCTGCCGCCCTCGGCGCAGGCCCAGGGCATCATCGTCGAGAAGAAGATGACCTCGATCCTGCAGATCCTGGCCCTGACCTCGCCGAACGAGCGGTTCGACAGCCTCTATCTCAGCAACTACGCCAGCATCAACCTGGTCAACGAGCTGGCGCGTATCCCGGGCGTCGGCAACGTGAACGTGCTGGGCGTCGGCCAATACTCGATGCGCGTCTGGCTCGACCCGCAGAAGCTCTACACCTTCGGCCTGACGCCGGGCGAGGTGGCCAACGTCATCAAGGAACAGAGCCAGCCGGTGACGGCCGGCCAGGTCGGCATGCCGCCGGCGCCCAAGAGCCAGGATTTCCAGCTCACCGTCGACGTCGAGGGCCGGCTCTCCACGCCCGAGGAGTTCGAGAACATCATCGTCAAGAGCGCCCAGGGCAACGGCGGCCGCATCGTGCGCATCAAGGACATCGGCCGGGTCGAGCTCGGCGCCCAGACCTACTCCCAGATCTTCAAGATGAACGGCAGGCCGGGCGCCGGCATCGCCATCTACCAGCTGCCCGACGCCAACGCGCTCGACGTCGCCAACCGCGTCAAGGCCAAGATGGACGAGCTGGCCAAGCAGTTCCCCGACGGCCTCGTCTACGACGTGTCGTTCGACACCACCAACTTCGTCAAGATCTCGATCCAGGAGGTGTTCATCACCCTGATCGAGGCCGGCATCCTGGTGCTGATCGTGATCATGGTGTTCCTGCAGGACTGGCGGGCCATGCTGGTGCCGGCGACCACCATCCCGGTGACCATCATCGGCGCCTTCGCCGCCATGGCGGCAATGGGCTTCACGCTCAACACCACGACCATGTTCGGCATCGTGCTGGCGATCGGCATCGTGGTCGACGACGCCATCGTCATCGTCGAGGGCGTGGCGCGCCACATCGAGCGCGGCCTGTCGCCTCACGACGCCGCGATCAAGGCGATGGACGAGCTGTTCGGCCCGGTGATCGGCATCACCCTGGTGCTGATGTCGGTGTTCCTGCCGGCCGCCTTCGTGCCTGGCCTGACCGGCCAGATGTTCGCCCAGTTCGCCCTCGTGATCGCCGCTACCGCCTTCATCAGCGCGATCAATGCCGCCACCCTGAAGCCGACCCAGTGCGCCATGTGGCTCAGGCCGGCCGTGCCGCCGGAGAAGCGCAACTTCTTCTATCGAGGCTTCAACCGCGTCTACGGCAAGCTCGAGGACGGCTACGCCTGGCTGATCGGCCATATGGTGAAGCGCGCTGGCATCATGGTGCTGCTGGCCTTCGTGATGGCCGGCGTGGGCGGCTGGGGCGTCGCCCGGCTGCCGACCGCCTTTATCCCCAACGAGGACCAGGGCTACATGCTGATGGGCCTGCTGCTGCCCGACGGCGCCTCGCTGGAGCGCACCGAGGCGTCGCTGGCCCAGGTCGCCGAGATCGCCCGCAAGACGCCGGGCGTCGACCACGTGGTGGCCATCACCGGTTTCTCTGTCCTCGACAGCAACAACGCGCTGGCCAACGGCGGCGTCTGCTACATCATCTTCAAGGACTGGAGCGTCCGCGCCAAGCAGCCCGGCCAGGATCTGCGCTCGATCGTCCAGCACATCGCGAGAGAGAGCCAGGTGCTGCAGGACGGCCGCGCCTTCCCGCTGGTGCCGCCGGCCATCCAGGGCGTCGGCAATGCCGGCGGCTTCCAGATGCAGGTCGAGCAGCGCGACGGCTCGTTCGACTACGTCAAGCTGCAGAACGCGACCGACAATTTGATCGCGCAGGCCAGCACCCAGTCCGGTCTCGCCAACCTCGTCACGTCGTTCCGCGCCGGCGCGCCGCACATCCGCGTCGAGGTCGACCGGGTCAAGGCGCAGACACTCAAAGTCTCGATCGGCGAGGTCTTCGACACGCTGTCGGCCTATGTCGGCTCGTCCTACGTCAACCGCTTCAACAAGTTCGGCCTCACCCTGCTGGTATTCCAGCAGGCCGATTCGCAGTATCGCCTGAAAGGCGAGGACATCCTGCGCCTGCAGGTGCGTAACTCGGAAGGCCAGATGGTGCCGATCGGCGCGCTCGCCACCCTGCACCAGTCGAGCGGCCCGCCGCTGATCAGCCTCTACAACCTCTACCCGTCGGCCGCGGTGGTCGGCGCCTCGGCGCCGGGCTTCAGCTCGGGCGAGTCGATCTCGCTGATGGACCAGATCGCCAACACTACCCTGCCGCCTGGCACCGGCTACGAATGGACGGCGATGTCGTACCAGGAGAACATCGTCGGCAACCAGATCATGTATGTCTTCGCCCTGGCCATCCTGCTGGTCTATCTCTGCCTGGCCGGCCAGTACGAGAGCTGGGTCCTGCCGCTGGCGGTGATCCTGGCTGTGCCGCTGGCGCTGATCGGGCCGGCCGCCGCCCTGGGCGCGCTGGGGATGGCCAACAACCTCTACACCCAGATCGGCCTGATGCTGCTGATCGCGCTCGGCGCCAAGAACGCCATCCTGATCGTCGAGGTGGCGCGCGAGGCGCGCCTGCTGCACGGCAAGCCGATCCTCGAGGCGGCGGTCGAGGCGGCGCGCACCCGGTTCCGGCCGATCCTGATGACCTCGTTCGCCTTCATCCTCGGCGTCGTGCCGCTGGTGACCGCGAGCGGCGCCGGCGCCAACTCGCGCGTCTCGCTCGGCATGGCGGTGTTCAGCGGCATGATCGCCTCGACCTGCCTCGCCGTGCTGTTCGTGCCGTCGTTCTTCGTCGTGCTGCAGCGCTTCGAGGAATGGCGCAAGGCCCGCAAGGCACCCAAGCCCGCCACGCCGGCCGCCGAGCCGTCGCACTGAGGGGGCGCATCTCAGCGCCTCCAGGTGTAGGCGGCCGACACGGCGTAGTTCCACACCGAGCCGACCAGGGCGCCGGCGAGGCCGGCCTGCCACCAACTCGACCAGTGCGCGTAGAACGCGGTGGCGATGCCGACATTGGCGACGGCACCGATGCCGCAGATCACGTAGAAGCTCGCGAGGCCCTTCACGACGCCCCAGCCGCGCCGCCGCTGGTCGGCGTAGGTGAGGAGGTTGTTGAGGAAGAAGTTGCCGGTCATGGCGACCAGGGTGGCGACCGCCTGGGCGACGGCGAAGGGCACCTGCCCGTGCATCGCCAGCGCCAGGACGGCCAGGTGGACCACCACGCCGACGCCGCCGATCGCCGAGAACAGCACATAGCGGGACGGCACGAGGCCGCCGCTCAGCTTCTCGATCAGCAGCAGCAGGTACTCGGCGACGACCCCGGCCCCGAGCTTGCTGTCGCCCGCGCGGCGCGGGCGAAACCGGTAGGGCAGCTCGGCCACCTCGAGCGGCCGCTTCGTCGTCGCCAGGATATCGAGCAGGATCTTGAAGCCGACGCCGCTCAAGCGCGGCGCGACCTCGTCGAACGCCCGGCGCCGCATGGCGAAGAAGCCGCTCATCGGGTCGGCGACGCGCTGGCGCAGGACGAGGCGCGACAGCACGGTCGCGGTCCGGCTGGCGATTCCCCGACCCGTGCCCAGGGCCGTGCCGTCGCCGCCCGCCGCATAACGGCTGCCGATCACGAGATCGACGTCGTCGAGGGCGCTCAGCATGTCGGGGATCAGGGCCGGATCGTGCTGCAGGTCGGCATCCATCACCACGAACGCCGGCGTCGTCGTCGCCAGGATTCCTTCGATGCAGGCCGAGGCGAGGCCACGCCGGGCAAGGCGGCGCAGCACGCGCACGCGCGAGTCGCGCCGGGCCAGCGCGGTCGCCAACTCGGCCGTGCCGTCGCCGCTGTCGTCGTCGACGAACACCACTTCCCAGGCGATGCCCCGCAGCACGCGCTCGAGCGCCGCGATCGTCGGCTCGATATTGGCGCGCTCGTTCAGCGTCGGCACGATGATCGAGACCGCGCTGACGATGGATCGGCGATCGCCGGCGGCGGTCGATGGGGCAGCGACGAAATTCATGATCTATACAGTAACTCTGACACAGGCCGGGCCGGGCCGCCACCCGCAGATGACGGGATCAGCCTGCGCCGTCACCCGGTCGGCGCGGGCCGAACGCCGCGATCGCGTGCCGACGCACGCCACTCAGCGGCTCGATCGGCTTGCGGACGCCCTCGTCCATGCTGATCAGGGCGACGAAACGGCTCTGCGGCCGCTATCCTCGCGCCGGGGCCTGCCGGACCCGGGGGAAGAATAAATGAGTGCCCTTGCGATATCGCTGATCATTTGCGCCCTCCTGGTCGGCGGCGCGCTGACCGGCGCGCTGCTGCGCCGCGTGCTTCCGGACCACCATCTCGACACGCACGCCAAGGACATCGTCCGGCTGGGGTGCGCGCTGATTGCCACCATTTCCGGCCTGGTGCTGGGCCTGCTGATCAACGCCGCCAAGACGACCTACGACTCCCAGCGCGACGAGATCCGCCAGCTGGCGACCAACATCACCCTGCTCGATCATATGCTGGAGCTCTACGGGTCGGAGGCCACGACGGCCCGCCATCTCGTGCGCGAGGCGATGCCGACGCTGGTCGACCGCATCTGGATGGACGGTCCGGCGAAGTCGGCCGACGGGCCCTTCACCTCCACGACGATCGGACGCGCGGCCTTTCATGCCGTCCAGTCCCTGACCCCCGGCAACGAGCCGCAGCGCCAGTACTACAGGCAGGCTCTGCTCGCCGCCAATCAGATCCTGCAGGCCCGGCTGATCCTGTTCGAGCAATCGACCATCCGCATGCCGCTCCCCTTCCTGATCGTGCTGGTGTTCTGGCTGTGCATCCTGTTCGCGAGCTTCAGCCTGTTCTCGCCGCTCAACCCGACCGCGCTCGGCGCCCTGGTGCTGATCGCCCTGTCGGCGTCGGGCGCGTTCTTCCTGATCCTCGAGATGTATCAGCCCTTCACCGGCCTCATGCAGATCGACAGCACGCCGCTGCGCCTGGCGCTGGCGCCGCTGTGAGCGCGGCTTCTCCTCCCCAGCTTCGCTGATCTACGGAGTGGGCACATCCTCTCCCCCCGCTACGCGGGCGGAGAGGAACATGAGGCTTCGCATCTGAAAAGTCGGCGCGAGCCGGCCCGTCGGATCGGCTTGCGGGCGGCGCGATCGGCTGGCACGGTTTTCGTCCCGGACATCGGAGGATCGACATGCAGCTCGGCGCATCATTGCCCGTCGTCGACATCGGCACGGGGCCCGGCGTGATGCGCGACTATGCCCAGGCGGCGGAAGGGCTCGGGTACGACTATCTGCTCGCCGCGGATCACGTGCTCGGCAACAACCCGGCGCGCAGCGTCGAGCACGGCGCCACCACGGGGGTGTCGATCGACCACGCACGCCGCGTGGGGACCACCGAGAGCGTGTTCCACGATCCGCTGATCCTGTTCGGCTTTCTCGCCTGCTGTACCCACACGATCGGCTTCGCGACGGGCGTTCTCATCCTGCCGCAGCGCCAGGCCGCCCTGGTGGCGAAGCAGGCGGCCTCCCTGGACGAGTTGAGCGGAGGCCGCCTGCGGCTCGGGATCGGGGTCGGATGGAACAGGATCGAGTTCGAGGCCCTGGGCGTGGATTTCCGCACGCGAGGGCGCCGGTCCGAGGAGCAGGTTCGCTTCATGCAGGCGCTGTGGGCCAACCCGCATACGACGTTCCAGGGCGAATACCATCGTCTCGATGACGGCGGCCTCGTGTTGCGCCCGCGGTCGGGTCGCATCCCGGTATGGTTCGGCGGTCACGCCGAGGCGACGCTGCGCCGGGTCGCCAAATATGGCGACGGATACATGCCGATCGACCATGCGCCCGGCGACGCCGCGCTGGCCACCTTCGCGAAGCTGCGCGCCCTGATCCGCGAGGCAGGTCGCAAGCCCGAGGAGGTGGGCCTGGAAGTCTGGGCCTCGCCCGCCTGCGGCAACGAGGACGACTGGCGGCGGGACGTCGCGTTCTGGAAAGCAGCCGGCGTGACCCACCTGACGGCACACACCACGTACACCGGCGACCATCACCGGCGCATCGCGGGAAGGAGCGCGGCCGAGCACCTGGCGGCGTTGACGCGCTACCGTGCCGCGGTGGCCGATCTGCTGTAGGGCACCTTCCGGCTGCGGCGCCCTCAGGCGAGTCGGCTCTCGATCCGGATCTCCGAGACCAGCGTGCGGTGCACGGGGCAGCGCTCGGCGATCTGCAGCAGCCTCTGGCGCTGCTGGTCGTCGAGCGGGCCCGACAGCTCGATCACCTTCTCGATGCGGTCGATCCGGCCCTCCCTGGTCTCGCACTCGGCGCAGTCGGCGGCGTGGATACGATCGTGCGACAGCCGGACCTTGACGTCGGCGAGCGGCCACTTCTTCTGCCGGGCATAGAGGCGCACGGTCATCGCCGTGCAGGTGCCCAGCGCCGCCAGCAGGTAGGCATAGGGACCGGGCCCGCTGTCGTTGCCGCCGGCCTCGACCGGCTCGTCGGCCCGCAGCACGTGCGGGCCGGTCCGCACCGTCTCGCCGAACGGCCCGTCGGCGCCTTCGACGAGCACGATGCCGGGTGGCAGGGAGTCGCTCATGAATGGCCCCTTTCTCCGTCGTGTGCCTCGACCCGCACCACGCGAACGCTATCGACGGCCTGCGCTCGATCGCATCCGGCACCCGGCAGGACGGCCGGGTCGCGGTCGCAAGAGCCGGTGCGACGCCGGCCCGGACGTGTCACACTGGCGCACCTGCTGCCGGGGAGCCGCCGATGTTCGACCCCAACGCCACCGCCGTCATGCGACCGCGCGATCTCGAATCGTTCCAGCGTACCGCCATGATCCAGAAAGTCTATATCATCGTCAGGCAGACCAACCCGCAGTCCATTCAATGGATCGGCAAGCCCGACTACATGGCCAAGCCGATCGACTGCAAGCCGAAGACGGCCGACTTCGATGTCGACTTTGAGGGCCATCATGTCGAGACGGCGGGCCTCGTGGTCAATCCGACGCTGCCCGGGTTCGACCGCGTGTTCCGCAGCGCCGGCAAGGCCGTCAAGGCCCAGGAGGCGTGGCGACAGTTCGTCGACAAGCTGCACGGCCAGCTGGGGCTCTGCCAGCCGCGCAACGGCGCCGAGGTGCG
>JALHMO010000182.1 GCA_022844015.1 Reyranella sp.
CAGAAGGGCAGCGTGCTGTTCGAAGGCCGCGACGTCCGCGGCGTCGATCCCGACAAGGTGATGCGGCTGGGCGTCAGCCACGTGCCGGAAGGCCGCGAGGTCTTCCCGTTCCTGAGCGTGCGCGAGAACCTGCGCATGGGCGCCTTCACCCGCAAGGATCCGGACGGCGTCGCCAAGGACCTCGAGGACGTGTTCGGCTATTTCCCGGTGTTGCGCGAGCGCGCCGACCAGCGCGCAGGCTCGCTGTCGGGCGGCGAGCAGCAGATGCTGGCGATCAGCCGCGCCCTGATGGCGCGGCCTCGCCTGATGCTGCTCGACGAGCCTTCGCTCGGCCTGTCGCCCAAGCTGGTGAAGGAGATCTTCGAGATCGTCGTGCGCATCAACCGCGAGCGCGGCGTCACCATCCTGCTGGTCGAGCAGAACGCCAACATGGCACTGCAGACCGCTGACTTCGGCTACGTTCTGGAGGTCGGCCGCATCGTCATGGCCGATACCTGCGCCCGACTGCTGCAGAAGGAAGACATCAAGGAATTCTATCTCGGCATCAAGGAACAGGGCGCGCGTGGCAAGCGACGCTGGAAGAAGCGCAAGACCTGGCGATAACCGGAACGGCGGCCGAGGGCCGTCGGGAGGCGAGACGATGGACGGGTTGGCAAGAGACAGGACGCTGGCGGGCGGGAGCGACCGGATCGAGGTCGAAGGCTGCGACACGATCCCCAAGCTGTTCTGGCACCAGGTGAAGGCGCGCGACGGGCGCACCGCCTTCCGCGAGAAGAAGCTCGGGATCTGGCGCGCCACGAGCTGGCGGGACTACGGCGAACGCGCCCGCGCCGTCGGCATGGGCCTGGTCAAGCTCGGCCTGCAGAGGGGCGACGTCGTGTCGATCCTGGCCGAGACCGTGCCCGAATGGCTCTATGTCGACATGGGCACAACGGGCGCCGGTGGCGTCTCCAACGGCATCTACCCGACCGATTCGGCCAAGCAGGTCGAGTACATCCTGAACGACAGCCGCTCGCGCTTCCTGTTCGTCGAGAACGAGGAGCAGCTCGACAAATTCATCGACATTCGCGAGCGTTGCCCGGCCATCGTCAAGGTGTTCGTCCTCGACATGGAGGGTCTGGCCGATTTCAAGGATCCCATGGTGATGCCGTTCGACGAGCTGCTGGCCCTCGGCCGAGCGCACGAGACGGCGAGCCCCGGCCTGTGGGAGAAGCTGGTCGCCGGATCCAAGCCCGAGGAGCTGGCGCTGCTGGTCTACACGTCGGGCACCACCGGCCCGCCCAAGGGCGCGATGCTGTCGCATCGCAACGTGATCTTCCAGATCTCCAACGCCGACGCCTTCATCCCGCTGGGCACGGACGACGAGCAGCTCGCCTTCCTGCCGCTCTGCCACGTCGCCGAGCGCACCTTCACCGCCTTCCTGCCGTTGCGCTCCGGCGCCATCGCCAACTTCGCCGAGAGCGTCGAGACGGTGCCGGAGAACATCCGCGAGGTGGCGCCGACGAGCTTCTTCGCGGTGCCGCGCATCTGGGAGCGGTTCTACTCCAGCATCGCCATTCGCATGAAGGAGGCGACGTGGCTCGGACGCACCGCCTACGGCTGGGCGATCGGCGTCGGGCTGAAGCTCGCCGAGACCGAGCTGGCCGGCGACCGCCCATCGGCGGCCCTCAAGGCGGCGCATCGCGTCGCCGACTTCCTGGTGCTGGACAACATCAAGCGCGCCATCGGCATGCACCGGGTGCGCTTCGCCGGCACCGGCGCGGCCCCCATCGCGCCCGACCTCATCAAGTGGTACCGCGCGCTCGGCGTCGACATGCGCGAGGTCTACGGCCAGACCGAGAATTGCGGACTGGCGACCGGCATGCCCGACCGCATCAAGCTCGGCACCGTCGGCATCTCCGCCCCGCGCACCGAGACGAAAATCTCGCCGGAGGGCGAGATCCTGCTCAAGGGCCCGCACATCTTCATGGGTTACCTGAACCAGCCGGAGAAGACGGCGGAGACCCTGCGCGACGGCTGGCTGCACACCGGCGACGTCGGCACCATGGACAACGAGGGCTATCTCAAGATCACCGACCGCATGAAGGACATCATCATCACCGCGGGCGGCAAGAACATCACCCCGTCGGAGATCGAGAATCAGCTCAAGTTCTCGCCCTACATCTCGGATGCCGTGGTGGTCGGCGACAAGCGCAAGTTCCTGACCTGCCTGATCATGATCGACTACGACAACGTCGCCAAGCACGCCCAGGACATCAACGTGCCCTTCACCGACTTCGCCTCGCTGTGCCGGGCGCGCGAGGTCAACGACCTGATCTGGGCGGAGATCGAGCGCGTCAACCAGAACTTCGCGCGCGTCGAGACGATCAAGAAGTTCCGGCTGATCGAGCAGCAGCTCACCGCCGAGGACGACGAGGTCACGCCGACCATGAAGCTCAAGCGCAAGTTCGTGAACGAGAAGTACAAGGCGATGATCGACGGCATGTATGCCGAGGCCGTCTGAGCAATTATAGTGACCACAAGACGGGACTCCGAGAGGACCGTCGTCGGCATGGGAGGAAGAAGCACATGAGCAAATCGACTGTCATCAAGTCTCTGGCGATCGCGGCGGCCGCCGCCTCGCTCGGCGCGCTGCCGGCCGCCGCGCAGACGCGCGGGGTAACCGCGACGGAAGTGGTGTTCGGCATGCACACCGACCTGTCCGGCGTCGCCGCCACCTACGGGGTGTCGTCGTCGAATGCCGTGAAGATGCGCTTCGACGAGATCAACGAGGCGGGCGGTGTCAACGGGCGCAAGGTCCGGGTGATCATCGAGGACCAGGCCTACCAGGTGCCCAAGGCGGTCCAGGCCTGCAACAAGCTGATCAACCGCGACAAGGTGTTCGCCTTCGTGGCGCCGCTCGGCACGCCGATGAACAATGCCTGCTTCAAGGACCAGTTCTCGGTCGGCGTTCCCAATCTCTTCCCGCTGTCGGCCGCGCGCTCGATGTACGAACCCTACGAGCGCCTGAAGTTCTATGGTGCGGCCTCCTACGTCGACCAGGTCCGCTCCGGCATCGAGTACTTCGTCAAGACCAAGGGCAAGAAGGCGGTCTGCGTGATGTACCAGGACACGGACTTCGGCAAGGAGGTCCTGGAGGGCGCCGAGCAGCAGACCAAGAAGCTCGGCATCAAGCTCGTCGAGACCACGGCGCACAAGCCGACCGACCAGGACTTCACCGCACCGATCGGCAAGCTGCGCTCGGCCGGCTGCGACCTGATCGTCATGGGCACCATCGTCCGCGATTCGATCGTGCCCTACACCACGGCACGCAAGGCGGGCTGGACGGACGTCGACTTCCTGGGCTCCGCCGCGGTCTATGACCTGGTCGTGGGCGCGGCCCAGGGCATGGAAGGCTTCTACGGCATGGGCCTCACCGAGATGCCCTACGTCGACAGCGGCGTCGCCTCGGTCAAGACCTTCGTCGAGAACTACAAGAAGAAGTTCAACGTCGATCCCAATATCGGCGCGGTCTACGGCTACGTCGCCGCCGACCTCGCCTTCCAGGGCCTGAAGAACGCCGGCAAGGACCTGACGCTCGACAGCTTCATCAAGGGCATGGAAGCGATCAAGGGCTACAAGGACATCTTCAACGGCCCCGCGGTCAGTTTCGGCCCCAACATCCGTCAGGGCGCGAATTCCTCGTTCCTGGCCCAGGTCAAGGGCGGCAAGTGGGTTCGCATCACCCAGCCGCTGGGCTTCTAGCCAGCCAGCCCGAACGGCTCCCAGCTCACCCCGGGTGGCCTCGCCGCCCGGGGTTTTTCTTTGGCTGCGCCGATTCCCTGGACCCAACCAGCCCGTCAAACGGGCGGGGGCGGCACAGGGACCCGCGCATCCCTGAGCTTCTGCTGCAGGGTCGGGATGCCGCCGGCGTAGTTGCCGTCCTGGCACTGGGCAATGGCGACCCGGGCATCGAGGTCGGCCGCCTCGCCACCCGAGAAGTTGCCGCCGAGCCAGCCGGGAACCGATCCGACATACTCGGCGTAAGTCTGGGCGAGCGTGGAGCAGTAAGCGGCCCCCTGGGCCGGCGTCATGCCCGCCGGCGGCACCGCTGCCTGCAGGCCCGAGCCGGCAAATCCCCCGCCCTGCCCCGCCGTCGTGGTGCATGCCCCCGCCGACAGCGCCGCCAGCATCACCACGACTGCCCCTGCAAGCTTCGCCATTCGATCCTCCATCGATCTACAGGGTACTGCGGTCGCCTGAAGGAGGCCATTCCTGATGCCATGACGATGTTCGCTGGGAGCGCGTCACCCCCGTGGCGCGCTCCCGGCACATGAGAACCGTGCCGTCACCGCATGCCCGTGATCGAGCTGGTCATCGCGCGCGGGTCGCGCTTGGGCCAGCGGCCGGCTTCGACCTGGATGATGAAGTCGCCGACGATGCGGTTGAACTGGTCCGGGTCCTCGAGGTTGATCGTGTGGCCGCTGTTGGGCATCACGGCGAGGGCGGCAGACGGGATCTCGCGCTTCATCAGCACGGCGGGGGTCAGGCAGGGCCAGTCCTCGTCGCCGGTCAGGATCAGGGTCGGCACCGTGAGCGCGTTCATCCTGTCGACCAGGTCGTAGAGCGAGGGCCGCTGGCCCTGCACGCCGACCTGGGTGTTGGCGGACCCCAGGGCCGAATGCTCGCCGAGCTCCTTCTTGAACTGGGCGAAGCCGCGCGGATCCTTGTTCTCGAACTGCACCCGCGTCGGGCCGTAGGCATACCTCTCGGCGAACTTCGCCATGCCCTCGGACTTGAGCGTGTCCGCGACGGCCTCGACCTCGCTGCGGAACCTCGCCTGCTGCTCGCGCTCGGCGCCATAGCCGACGCCGGCCACCACGAGGGAGCGTGCCCGCGCCGGATGGCGGAAGCCGAAATGCAGCGTGGCGAACCCGCCCATCGAAAGGCCCACGACATGGGCCTTGTCGATGCCGAGATGGTCCATCACCGCCAGGATGTCGTCGGTGGCGCGATTCTGCGAGTAGCTTTCGGGCTTCTCCGGCACGTCGGAGGGCGGATAGCCGCGCGCGCCGTAGGTGACGCAGCGATAGCGCTGGCCGAAATGGCGCATCTGCAGTTCCCACGAGCGATGGTCGGCGGCGAACTCGTGGACGAACACGACCGGCGCGCCGGCGCCGGTCTCCTCGTAGTGGAGCTTCACTCCGTCGTCGGTCATGGCAAACGGCATGGCGTTCTCCCAATGTCGGATCGTGTCCCGTGTCGGCGGCGGCGCCGCGACAGTGGCCGATTGTGGCGCGCCGCGCCCCGGCTGGTCCACCGGCCTGCGGGCGACGATCCGGCGGCGACGCGCCATCGCCCCCTAGAATCCTTCATGGTCGCCGGATGAACAGTCGCGCCTAGCCCATGTTACAGTTCTTCTCATGAGCGAGATCGGGACCGGCGTGCAGAACGCCACGGGCATCCGCAACGCGGTGGCCCGCGCAGGATATGCCTTCGTCGAAGCGTCCGACATGCGCAACGCCCTGTCGCGCTTCGGCACCCTGGCCGACTGGGCCGCCTTCGCCGACAGCTGGAACGATCTCGAGGTCGACACCTACATGGCCGACGGCGGCCGCTATCGCCGGCGCCGCTTCGCCGTCTACGAGGCCGGCCGGCAGGGCGGCATCGTCCGCGGGCGCCACCAGCCGCACTACCAGACGCTCGACTACAATCAACTGAACGGCGGCATCGAGCGCTGGTTCAAGCCGGTCAGCGAGGAGATCGGCGACGGCGCGTCGATGCGCACCATCCTCGAGTACTGCCGCGCCCTGTTCGGCCGCCTGGCGCCCGAGACGGCGCGCTGGCACATCGAGAGCCACCAGTTCCGCATCGAGGCGCGGACCGGCGAGCACGGCAAGCCGACGCCCGAGGGCATGCACCGCGACGGCGTCGACTACGTGCTGGTGCTGCTGATCAACCGGCGCAACATCATGAGCGGCACGACCACGGTGCACGATCTCGACAAGCGCACGCTCGGCAGCTTCACCCTGACCGACCCGCTCGATGCCGCCCTGGTCGACGATGCGCGCTGCTACCACGGCGTGACCCCGGTCGAGCCGGAAAACCCCGCCCAGCCGGCCTATCGCGACGTGCTGGTGGTGACGTTTCGCAAGAAGAGCTGAGCGAATAGCGTTGCGGGCGCCCGCCACTCATAAGCGCTACTTTGGTCGAAGACCAAGCAAAACCCTCATCCTGAGGAGGCCGCGTAAGCGGCCGTCTCGAAGGATGGGCTGCATACGAAATCGACGAAACAGCGGTGTCGCAACACCCGTTGTGTTGCCTACCCTTCGAGACGCCGCGCACGGCGCGGCTCCTCAGGGTGAGGTCCCTTCGCAATTCAGGGCCTATGGGGGCGCCACTGCAGTGGCGCGCCCCCAGCGCTGGATCGTCACGCCGCGATCTGCATCCGCGCGATGGTGCAGCTGACGGCGAAGATCGGGATCGGCTCGCAGAACTCGATCGTGCCCTTGGCGCCCTTGGCGGCGGCGGCCGCGGCGATGAACGTACGGATCTCGAAGCCGCCCTGCCCGCCGTCGCGATAGATCTCGGCGTCGCTGTAGGAGGTCAGCGCCGCGCGGTCGTTGGCCGCCCAGCGCGCCAGGAACTCGCGATCCCAGGCCTCGTTGATCTTTCCCGAATCGGGCGTCGCCGGCCAATGCGAGATGCCGCCGGTGGCGACCAGAGCCAGCCGCTCGGGCACAGCGTCGGCCGCCGCGCGTAGCGCCTCGCCGAATGCCCAGGCGCGCTTCAGCGGCGTGAGCGGCGGACCTTGGCAGTTGATGTTCGCCGGCACGATCGGCAGGTCGTAGCCGGGCGTCAGGAAGTGCAGCGGCACCGAGATGCCGTGGTCGAATTTCCATTCCTCGGCATAGGCCACGTCGACTGTCTGCATCACGCCTTCGATCAGCTTGCGCGACAGCGCCTTGTTGCCCGGCACGCGCCGACGCTCGATACGCAGGAAGGCCTCGTCCTCGATCGGCCCCTCGTAGGAATCGGCCATTCCCATGGCAAAGGCCGGCATGTTGTTCATGAAGAAGTTGGCGAAATGCTCGGCTGCCACGACGATCAGGGCGTCGGGCCGCGTGGCGCGGATGTCGTCGCCCATGCGGCGGAAGGCGCTCTCCAGCGCCTGCCGGGCCTGGGTGTCGGCCCGCTCGGCGCGGGCCGTGATTCCCGGCGCGTGGCTGCAGGCGCCGCAATAGACCAGAGGCATCAGTGGATCTCCCGTTCGCGCTTGAGGCGGGCGTCGTGCGCCTCGACGCCCTCGTAGCCGGTCGCGGCATAGACGCCCTCCCGCACCGGCCCGTGCCGCACCAGCCCCTGGCGCATGGCCTCGAGATAGGCGTTCCACTCGATCTTGTGCAGGGCGGCGAAGTGCATGAGCAGCTGGCCGTTGACGCCCAGCACGTAGAGCAGGCCGATGTCGGGCTCGACCAGCGCCCGCCGCTCCTCGTCGGTGAGCTCGTGCTCGGCCAACACGGCGTCGCGCTCGGCGGCGTAGCGCTCGCGCGTGCGCGGATCTCGGTTCAGCTGATAGATCAGCTTCTGCACCTGGTAGAGGCTCATGGCTACTCCATCTTCACGCCAGAGGCCTTCACGATCGCGCCCCAGCGCGCCCGCTCGCGCGGGATGAAGGCGGCGAACTCCTCGACCGGGTTCCCGACCAGGCGCACGCCGCGTCCGGCGAAGGTCTCGACCATCTTGGGATCGCGCAGGATCCTCGTCGCCTCGGCGTTCAGCCGGGCGATGACCTCGCGCGGCGTGCCGGCAGGCGCGATCAGGGCGAACCAGGACGAGGCTTCGAAGCCCGGCAGGCCGGCCTCCGATGCCGTCGGCACGTCGGGCAGGATGGCCATGCGCCGCGGCGCCGCCCAGGCGAGCGCACGGATGGCGCCGCTCCTGATGTGGCCCAGCACCAGCGGCGGGTTGTCGACCAGCCCATCGATCTGGCCCGCCACGAGGTCCTGCACGGCCGGCGCCGCGCCCTTGTAGGGCACATGGGCAAGCTTGATTCCGGCCGCCTGCTCGAGCAGCACGATGGCGAGGTGGGTCGTCGTGCCGTTCCCCGCCGAGCCGAAATCGAGCTTGCCGGGTTGAGCCTTGGCCTTGTCGATCAGGCCCTGCAGCGTCGTGACGCCGGTGCGTGGATGGACGACCACGATGTTGGGCATGTCGCCGACCACGGTGATCGGTGCGAAGGCGGTCGCCGGGTCGAACGGCATCCTGGCATAAAGGAACTGGTTGATCGTCAGGATGCCGGCCGAGGCGAGCAGCAGCGTATGGCCGTCGGGCTCGGCCTTGGCGACAATGTCGGCCCCGAGATTGCCGCCGGCGCCCGGCTTGTTGTCGACGATCACCTGCTGGCCGAGCGCGGCCTGCAGCTCCGGCGCCAGGGCGCGCGCCATCACGTCGGCCACGCCGCCGGGCGGGAACGGCGCCACCAGGCGGATCGGCTTGGTGGGATAGGATTGCGCCGCCGCCGGCAGGGCGAGCAGCACGGCGAGAACGCTCAACCAGATACGCCCGATCGACCTCATCGCACCCGACGTCATGGCATTTCCTCCCCGTGTTTCGGCCTCCAACTGAAGATCAGCCACCAATCGTCACGCCGGCATCGGCGATGATCGTCTGGCCGGTGATGAAGGCTCCGGCCTTGCCGGCCAGCATGACGGCGATGCCGCCGATATCGTCGGGCTCGCCGATGCGGCGCAGCGGCGCGGTCACCAGGCGCTTCTCGAGATACTCGGGATCGTCCCACAGCGCCTTGGCGAAGTCGGTGCGCACCAGGCCGGGCGCTATGGTGTTGACCCGGATGTTGTCGGGCCCGAGCTCGGCGGCGAGGTTGCGGGCGAGCTGCATGTCGGCCGCCTTGGAGATGCAGTAGGCGCCGATCACCGTGCTGGCCCGCACCCCGCCGATCGACGACACGATGATGACCGAGCCGTCCTTTTTGGCGCGCATGTCGGGCAGGCAGAGATTGATCAGCCAGATGTTCGACAGGATGTTGTTCTGCATGATCTTGGTGAAGACCTCGTCCGGCATCTTCTCGGTCGGCCCGTAGTACGGGTTGGTCGCGGCGTTGCAGACCAGCACGTCGACCGGCCCGAGCTGGCGGCGGGTCTCGGCGATCAGGTTCTCGCACTGCGCCTTGTGCGAGATGTTGCACGGGATGACGGTGGCATCGCCGCCGGCCTTGCGGATCTCCGCGGCGGCCTCCTCGCAGGCCGGCGCCTTGCGGCTCGACACCACGACCCGGGCGCCCTGCAGCGCGAGATGGAGGGCGATCGACTTGCCGATGCCCTTGCTCGAGCCGGTGACGACGGCGACCTTGCCGGTGAGGTCGAAAAGCGGCGATGCCATGCGGTTTCCTCCTGGGATGTCGCAGACGTCATAGCAAACGGGTGCGGCCGATGGACCCGGAATCTGGCTTCATCGCCCGACCCCCGCCGCGAGCGCGCACGGTGACTGCCAGCGCCGCCAGGATCGCCAGCGCCGCCAGCGCCAGAGGGCTGGCGATGGCCAGGCCGTAGATCGCGGTGCCGGTGAGGGCACCCGCGATCCAGGCCGCCGACATCGCCGCCTGCAGGAGGCCGGCGGCCTCGGCCTGCCGCTCGCCGGCGGCGACTGACGCGCCTGCCATCAGGCCGGGCTGAGCGAAGCCGAACCCGACGCCCATCACGCCGAACCCGGCCAGAAGCGTCTCGTCGCTCGGCGCCAGCAGGCACACGACCGGGCCGGCCAGGCAGAGGACGAGGCCGAGGCCGAGCAGGCGGCGCGGTGACAGGCCGAGCCGCACGATGACGAACGCCTGGACGACGAACGATCCGGCGGCAAAGACGGCTGATACCAGCCCGGCCAGGCGCATCGCGTGCATCGTGTCGATGCCGAGGCGGTCCTGGATGTAGAACGCGTTGGTCGCCTGCAGGGCGGCAAAGGCGAAATGCATCGCGAACGCCACGGCGAGGAACGGGCGCAGGCGTGACGAGGGGTTTGTACCGGGTCGCGACCCGCCCACCGGCGCGCGAACCGTCTCGCGCATGCCGAACATCAGGATGGCCGCCAGCGACGACAGGAGCCCGCCCGCGACGAGCGGTGCCGCAACGCCGAGATCGATCAGCCCTGCGACCGAGAGCGGGCCGGCGATGCTGCCCAGGCCGATCGCCGCGCCCATCCGTGCGACACCCGCCGGGCGGGTCTCCACCGTGGTGACGTCGGCCATGGCGGCGAGCGCGGCAGGCTGCGTTCCTGCGGCGAGCAGGCCATAGACCGCTCGCGCGCCGAGCAGAGCGATGAACGCCGGGAGGACGCCGGCGAGGTCCCCTGCCGACTGCGCGATGCCGGCAAACAGGAAGAGGGAGACCGCGGTGGCGGCCAGGCCGACGACGATGACGGGCCGCCGGCCCCATCGATCGGCCACGACACCCCAGCGCGCCGAGGTAAGCAGAAACAGCACCGCCGAGGAGACGAAGATCGTGCCGACCTGAAGCTCGCTCAACCCGATGCCACGACCGAGCAGGCCGACGGTCGCGAAAACCGTCGCATTGGCCGTCGTCATGGCGAACACGCCGAGCAGGACGGATGAGCTCGTCACGGCAGTGACAATGCCGACCCGCGGGCTCGCCGTGAAATGACAATTCATTGCCCGGTGTTTCGGATCATTGCCGCGTGTTTCAACGCATCGTGATGGCGCGCGTGGCCGCAATGGCCCGATACTGTCCGGCATCCAGTGAACGAGGTTCCAATGCGGCTCTTCCGCGGACTTGCCGTCGCCTTCACGACCCTGATCGTCGGATCGATCGCGGCCTTCGCCGCGACCATCGGCGGCACGTACTTCGCGCCGCAGTACGATTTTCGCGAGTTCTGGGCGGCGACCGACGGCAAGCAGTTCCAGGTGGTGCTCGACGGCAACCCCTTCCCGGGCATCGACCCGGCGATCGTGGCGCGCGACCTGCTGCCGATGATGCAGGCGGCCAAGCCGCGGCCGGCGCTCACCTTCACCTACGCCCAGCCGACGCCGCCGCCGCGGCCCAACTACCGGCTCGTGCTGATCTTCGACCCGGCCTACGACCTCAATGCCGATCCGGTCTGCGCCGGCGGGCAGATCCGCCATCGCCCGCAGCAGCCCGGTCGCTTCTACGTCTACGCGATCTACTGCCGCAACGATCGCATGCTATCCTACACGACCGCGTGGACCCAGGCCGCGAGCCCGACCGATCCCCGCATCGAGCGGCTGTTTCGCGAGCTGTTCCGCGTGATCTTCAGCGAGCAGCAGAATCGCTTTGCCATGCTCGATCCGATGCTGCGCTGACGTCTTGTGCTACGGGAGAGGATGGGCGACGAGCTCATGGGCGCCGGCGGTGGATAGGCGGGCGAGGCTGCGGATCATCGTCGCCGGCAGCATCGGCAACCTGCTCGAATGGTACGATTTCGCCATCTACGGCTACTTCGCCGCCCAGATCGGCCGCGCGTTCTTCCCGCAGGCCGATGCCGTGGCGCAGGTTCTCGCCGCTTTCGGCATCTTCGCGGTCGGCTACGTCGTGCGGCCGCTGGGCGGCGTGCTGATCGGCCATATCGGCGACCGCTACGGCCGGCAGCGGGCGCTCGTCTTCTCGATCACGGCGATGGCCGCGCCGACGCTCCTGGTCGGCGTGCTGCCGGGCTTCCAGACCCTCGGCGAAGCCGCCCCCGTGCTGCTGACGCTCCTGCGCATGATCCAGGGCCTGTCGGTTGGCGGCGAATGGACGACATCCTTCACCTACCTGGTCGAGCAGGCGCCTCCGGGGCGGCGCGGCCTCCTCTCCGCGATCGCGTCCTGCGGCGGCATGCTCGGTGTCCTGGCGGGCTCGGCGACCGGTGCCGCTCTTGCCGTCCTGCTTTCGCCCGAGGCGCTCGACAGCTGGGGTTGGCGGTTGCCGTTCCTGTTCGGGTTCGTGGTCGCGATCGCGGGCTACCTGTTGCGGCGCAAGTCCATCGGCGTCGCGGAGACCGCCGGCATGTCCACCGGGCTGCCGCTGGCCGAGACGCTGCGCCACCACCTCCGGCTGGTCGTGCGCCTCGCCGGCGTCACGACCTTTCTCGCCGTCGGCTTCTATCTGGTCTTTCTGTACATCGTGAGCTGGCTGCAAAGCGTCGACGGTGTCGACCCGGCCTGCGCCTTGACCATCAACACCGCGAGCATGGCAGCCATGATCCCGATTGCGCTGACGGCGGGCTGGCTGAGCGACCGCGTCGGCGGCTGCGCACCTGTCATGCTGGCAGCGATGGCCGCCGCCTTTGTGAGCTCGGTTCCTCTCTTCCTGCTCCTGCACCACGCCGCAACCCTGCCCATTGTCGTGGGTCAGGTCGCGCTCGTGATCCTGGTCGGCTCCGTCTCGGCTCTGACGCCTGCCTTCATGGTCGAGGCCACGCCGCCGTCGGTGCGCTGGACGGCGATTGCGCTGGGCTACAACATTCCCAACGGCCTGCTGGGCGGAATGACGCCCCTTGCCGCGGCCTGGCTGGTCGAACGGACCGCCATCGACCTGAGCCCGGCCTTCATGTTGATGGCCGCGGCGGCGATCTCGTTCGCCACGCTCTGGACGTTTCGCCGGTCATTGGCGCAAGGCAGCCCCTAGAAGTCGCGGATTCAGGCGACGGCGTCGCCGTGATAGGGTTGCCGCGAACCGGAGGTCGACGATGCAGAATTCGATGGTCGGCGGCGAGATCCCGTTGATCGATGTCGCGCCCTACCTGGCCGGCGTGCCGGGTGCCGCCCAGCGCACCGCTGCCGAGCTGCGCTTCGCCTTCGAGAATGTCGGCTTCTATTACCTGCGCGGCCACGGCGTGCCGCAGCAGATGATCGACATGGCCTATGCCGAGGCGGCGCGCTTCCACGCCCAGCCGATCGAGCGCAAGCTCGCGCTCCGGGTCGACGAGCACAACATCGGCTACATGCCGATCGCCCGCACGCCGCCGCCCAACGCGGCCGCCCAGGGCAAGAAGCCGAGCCAGAACGAGGCCTATTTCCTGCGCCGCGAGCGCGGCGCCGACGATCCCGACGTGCTGAGCAACCGCCGCTTTCACGCCCTGAACAAGTGGCCGCAGGAGAGCGACCTGCCGGGCTTCCGCGCCAACATGCTGGCCTACATGGGCACGCTCGAGGCGCTGTGCCGCAAGCTGGTCAGGCTCTACGCGCTGGCGCTCGACCTGCCCGAGGAGCATTTCGATTCGTGCTTCTCCAGGCCGCACATGATCCTGCGCATGTCGCGCTATCCGGAGATCGACGGCGCCGACGAGTCGGTCGCCAGCCTGGTGCCGCATACCGATTCGGGGTTCATGACCCTGCTGCCGCCCAACAAGGTGCAGGGCCTGTCGATCCAGCTGCCCGATGGGCGGTGGATGGAGGCGCCGGGCGTCGATGATGCCTTCGTGGTCAACGGCGGCGACATCCTGCATCGCTGGACCAACGAGCGCTTCCTGTCGACGCCGCATCGCGTGCGCAACGTGTCGGGCCAGCTCCGCTACGCCGTGCCGTTCTTCTGCGATCCCGACCACGACACCGTGATCGAGTGCCTGCCGACCTGCGGCCCGGCCAAGTATCCGCCGATCAAGTTCGGCGACTACGCGCTGTGGTTCGCCGCCCAGCGCTACGAGCACATGCAGAAGGTCCAGGCGCCGGCCGAGGCCGACGTCGCCCCCGGCGCCCGCGCCACCGCGCGGTGGTGAGGCTCCAGAGCGTGATCTTCCTTGATCCAAGCGCCAAACCCTGACCTCACCCTGAGGAGCCACGCGGAGCGTGGCGTCTCGAAGGGTGACAACGATCGTGATGCGGCAACCCTTCGAGACGCGGCCTGCGGCCGCTCCTCAGAGGATGTGACTTTATTGAATTCTGTCGTCCCTCTCCTGTCATCCTGAGCGCAGCGAAGGATCTCATCGCCAGAAGTTCCAAAGTACACTCGTACCACGCGGCGATGAGGTCCTTCGCTGCGCTCAGGACGACAGAAAAGTTCGCGGCAGCGACCTCATCAATCGCCCAAAAGCGACTATCGAAAAAGTCACAGGCTCTCAGGGTGAGGTTTTGTTTGGTGCTTCAACCTCAGCACATCACGCTTCCGGCTCACGCCGACAGGATGGCCTGCATCGGCCGCGCGACGCGAAGGTAGCCCGCGCGTTCGGCGCGCGCCGCGAGCTCGGCCAGCCGGGCGCGGCCTTCGGCGGTCAGCCTGCCGTCGATTGCGTCGGCCAGCAGGCCGGCCCGCTCTGCGACGAGGTCGGTGAAGGGCATGGGCTCGCCTGCCGTGAAGCGGGCCAGCTCGGCCGCGTGACGGCGCGCCTCGTCGGAAAGGTTGGCGGCCAGGCAGGCCTCGATTGCGAAGCTCCGGAAGAAGAGATGGTTGTGACCCAGTGTCTGGACCGCGAGCAGCGACTCGCCCTCGGCCAGCCAAGCGTCTCGTTCCGTCGGCTCGTCGGTGATGCTGGCGCCGATGCCGAGAACAACGGCCCCCATGAAATTCAGGGCATGCTGCCTCACGTGATCGACGGCCTCGCGGGCGATTTCCGCCGCCTTCGGACGATTGCCCGCCGAGACATGCAGCTGCGCGCCGAATATCTGGTTCTCGCTCCAGAATCGCCAGGCTTCCAGCTCCTGGACGATCTGGTTGGCGCGCTCGACGTGCGGCAATCCCTGCCCGGGATCCTCGGATTCGATGGCCGCGACGATGAGCCCGTGCAGGGAGATCAGCTCGGCGCGGCGGTTCTGCGCCTGGCGCGCCAGCTCGAGCGCCGTCTCGCCGGACTCGCGCACCGGCGCGAGGTCGAGCATATGGCACTCGGCGAGGGCAGCCATCGGCCGGTTGGCGATCTCGACTGCACCGGCGCCGGCGCGCCGGGCCGCATCGATGCACCGGGCCAGCGCCTCGCTCGCCGAGCGCATGCGGCCCTGGGCATAGTGGGCGTCGGCGAGACCGCCCATGGCGCGCGCCACCAGCTCGGGCGACTGGGCGCGCTCCGCCAGCGCCAGCGCCTTGCGATGCTCGGCCATGCACTCGTCGACCCGGCCGCGCGGGAAAAGCAGGTTGCCCCTCAAGTGATGGCAGCGCGAGGCCAGCGCCGTCAGCTCGGCCGA
>JALHMO010000183.1 GCA_022844015.1 Reyranella sp.
CCGCTTGCGATTGTCTCCCTCGAGCGCCTCTGCCCGCCCGATGACATCGTCGATCACGGCTCGCGCCTCGGCCTCGATCGGATGCCAATGCCCTCCCGGCGTGCCGAAGCGCAGCGGCGTGCGAAAGAGCACGGCGCGAAAGCGGCCCCAGTATCCCCACAGCCAGAAAGCAAGATCGTCGGGCGACAGCGCCACGTCGCCGGCGACGAGCTGCTCGGCGAGCTGGCCCTCCTCCTCGAGCGACAAGGCGACGATACTCGAGTCCTGCACGATGTGCAGGCGAGCGGCCTCGAGCGACGTGCGATCGACGAACCGGCTGTCGACTGGATCGATGGTGAGCCGCAGGGGATGGGCGAATGCCGCAGGACGCAGGCCGATCGGATGGTAGTGGTTGCCGTGAGCGACGATGCCGCTGTCGCCGACCCGCCAGCAGACGCGCAGCGGGATGTGGGCCCGCCCGTCGTGCCGGGCGAAATTGTAGGCGGGCAGATTCTGGATCACGACCTTCTCGCAATCCGACGGCGAGAGTTGCAGCGCGCCGTCGTCACGCCGGAACTCGCTCTCCAGCAGCGGCCGCATCACATCGGCCGGCAGCTGCAGGCCGTTCAGCAACACCGCATCCACCTGCTCGGCGAGGAGCGCCGCGATACGGGGCAGGCTGCCGTCGCTCAGCAGTGAATCGGCGACCTGGCAGCTCACCAGGGCGTCGGCCATCCGCCCCGCGGCGAGCGCAACGTAGTGCGCACACGACATCAGCGCGAACTTGCAGTTCCGCGCATAGTAGAAGGCGAGCGACTGCTCCGACCAGGGCACCGGCTCGCTGCCGTAGTGGGCCTCCATCAGCTTGCGGTAGCCGACCTGGGCGTCGTCGTAGAGCACGAAGTCGATCGTGGCATGTCGGCGCAGACGGCCGAGCAGCGGATCGATCTCGAGCCGGCTCGCCGTTTCGCGCGAGGTGAAGATCGCCAGATGCACCGAATGGTCGCGGGCCAGCGCCGGCAGGTTGCCGTCCGCCAACAGGGCGGCGCAGCCATAGCGCACGAAATCGTCCGTGAAAGGTTGGCCCCAGACCGGCACGGAAATGACGAATGGCCGGCGGCCCCAGCGCTTCTCCTCGATCGACTGGACGAGGTCGGCGACCCAGCCGTCGTAGCGATCGAGAAGAGATTTCACGAAACGCGCAAAGGCGTCGTCGGGATCGATGGCGAGCACGCTGTCGAAGAAATCGGCGACATCGGCCGGCGCGCCGTGACGCAGCAGCGTGATGGCGGAATGATGGCGCAGGAGCGCGTGCATGGGATGGGCGACAACTGCCTCCCGCAGCACGACCATCGCATCGTCGTTGCGATTGGCCTGGTCATACATGGTGCAAAGCTGGACAGCAGCCTGGGGGTCGCCGGTGAGCCGCCAAGCCTGCTCGACCAGCGCGATGGCCTCGTTGATCTTGAAGCGGTCGTCCTGCCAGAGCCGGGTGCCGTCTTGCATCAGGCCCTTGGCCAGACGGGTGCAGACGAAATGCCGCAGCCAGTGATCAACAGTCCGCGACCGGCTCCGCGTACCGCGACGAGGGCTCTTACGATCAGCAGGCAAATCCCGTATACCGCTACCGGTCGCTCAACAATCCGAGGCTCTGGCCGAGACAGTTCGACGTGAACGCGCAGCCATACGTTACCTTTGTCTCTTATTTTCGCAACGACGGCTATACCAACGATTTCGACTTGCGCGTCAGGCGGGCGACGCGATTTCTCGTGCGCCAGCTCCAGAGGGCCGGCCTCGATGCCGAGTTGGTCCTCGTCGAATGGAACCCCCCGGCGGGCGATGCCCTGCTGATAGAGTCGCTGGGGCCGTTGCCCCAGGGCGGTTGCGTCCAGGTGCGCGGCATCGTCGTCGGCGAGTCGCATCACCTGAAGTTCCGCGGCGCCCGGGAGTGGGGCATGAATCCGGCCGCCGCCGCCAATGTCGGCCTGCGCCGTGCGACCGGCCGGTTCGTGTCACCCAAGGCCGCCGACAGCTATCTGTCCGACGAGGTCGTGGCCTTCCTGGCGCGCCGCGACCTTGCCGCGAAAGCCATGTACCGCTGCGACCGTCACGATGTCGTGCTCGGCACCGTCGAACTGCGGGAGGCCGACGATGCCGTCCTGCTGCGCCGCCTGCAAAGCCTCGAGAGCACGCCGCACGACCACCTGCCACCGCCGCCGCACTGGCATATCCGAGACCTGCACACCAACGCGTGCGGCGATTTCCTGCTGATGAGCGGCGACCTCTGGCACACGCTTCGCGGCTTCCCTCTCGACGACACCGTGCTTTCGCTCGACTGCGATTCGATGATCATGCACGCGGCCGCGGCCCTGGGCGTGCGCGAGGTCTGCCTGCCGCCCCCCTGTCGCGTGTACAAGGGTACGCACGCCCGCCTGTTCTCCAACCGCATCACGCAAGTCTTCTCGCCGTGGCAGGCGATGGTCGACAACGGGCTGGCAAGATTGCGCTGGTGGCGCCTGCAGACGCTCAGCCGCGGCTTCTTCGACTATCCCAAGCGGAAGGTTCGCGGCGTCGAAGGCGTGCTCGCCCCCTCGATCGAGCGGCATTTCGTCATGCCGGCCGAACAGTGGACACAGGGCGCCACGCCCGCGCTCGACCAGCCGGAGAGCTGGGGCCTGGGCGATCAGGCGCTCGAGGAGCGCATTCTCTGCCGGGCGGGCTGGGCCTCGACCAGCAGCGCGGCGGTGGCATGACAGTAGACCAGGCCGTCTTTCTCGTCGGCGGCCTCGGCACCCGGCTCGAGGGCCTGACAGAACGCACTGCCAAGCCGATGCTGCCGGTCGGCGGCCGGCGCTTTCTCGACTACCTGCTGGACGAGGCCAGCCGCTACGGATTGAAGCGCGCCCTGCTGCTGTGCGGCTTCCGCGCCGGCGACGTGGTCGAGGCTTATGACGGCAGGGTGATCCGAGGCATGCAGGTCGAAACTGCGATCGAGCCTGCGCCCGCGGGTACCGCCGGAGCCCTCGCCCTGGCGGCCGATCGCCTCGACGACCTGTTCTTTCTCGTCAACGGCGACACGCTGTTCGATTTCAACTGGCTCGCGCTGCTTCCGGGAGCCGCCGCGACAGTGCGCATGGCCCTGGCGAGCGGTATCGGCGGCACGCGCTACGGGCGCGTCAAGGTCGAGGATGGCACGGTGCGCCACTTCTCTCCCTCCGGTCCCCAAGGCGAGCCGATCAATGCCGGCGTCTATTTGACGCGGAAGTCCATCCTGTCATGGATCGGATCGCCGCCCTGCTCGCTCGAACGCGACGTGTTGCCGGCCCTGGCGCGAGCCGGCGCGATCGAAGGGGTCGTCACCGAAGGCGCGTTCATCGACATCGGCATGCCCGAAGACTTCACGCGCGCCCAGACATTCATCCCCAATCTCGTGCGGCGACCCGCGGCATTCCTCGATCGCGATGGCGTGCTCAACGAGGATACGGGCTACGTCCACCGCATCGACCAGGTGCGCTGGGTGCCCGGCGCGCGCGAAGCGGTGCGCCGCCTGAACGACGCCGGCTACTATGTCTTCATCGTGACCAACCAGGCCGGCGTCGCCCGTGGCTACTACGAGGAAGGGCACATCACCGACATCCATCGCTGGATGAGCCGGGAGCTGCGGCGACACGGCGCGCACATCGATTGCGCCGAGTACTGCCCCTACCATCCGGAGGGGACGATCGAGCGCTATCGCCGCGTCTCTGACCTTCGAAAGCCAGGTCCCGGCATGCTCAAGAAGCTGATGACCGACTGGCCGGTCGATGCCAGCCGTTCCTTCCTGGTCGGCGACCGCGACACCGACCTCGCGGCGGCTGCGGCAGCCGGTATCCCTGGCCACCTGTTCCCCGGCGGCAACCTTCTTGACTTCCTCAGCTCGCTTTCGCTGCCTCGGCAAAGAACTGCCGGCTCCGGTTGATCTCCAGAATGGCGTCGAGCGCTTGCCGCGGCAGAGGCCCGAGCGCGCTGGCCGCGGCGTCCTGATCGGCTTCGTCCGGCGTCAAGATTCCCGGGATGGTGCTCGAGACCGCGGGAAACGACAGGCAGAAGCGCAAGGCAGCCTGCGCCCCGGCCATACCCGGGGTTGCGCCGACTGCTTCGAGAAGGTCGCGCGCACCGTCGATCCAGTTGCCGAGTTGCACCTGCGACCAGCCGAGGCGGTGGTCGCCCGGCGGGAATCTCGTATCGTGCCGGATGGTGCCGGCAAGGAAGCCGAAGCAGAGCGGCGTGCGTGCGATAAAACCCGCGCCCTGGCGCGTCGCGGCCTCCAGCAATCCGCCGGTCAGAGCCCGCATATCCATCATGTTGAAATTCGCCTGGATGACGGGAATGCAAGAGGCCTGCAGTGCCGCCAAGGCCTCCCCCGGACTTTTGGTCGAGGCGCCCCACGCCCGAATCTTTCCGCTGTCCAGAAGCTTAATGAAGGCTTTGCGCACGCCGCCCGACCGCAGAACCGCAGGCGGCGGATTGTGCAGCATCAGCAGGTCGACATAGTCGGTCTGCAGCCGTCGCAGGCTGCGCTCGGTCGAGGCGACGATAGCCTCCGGCGAAAAATCCGGCGGCCGATCCCACGAATCGTATCCCGCCTTCGTGGCCAGAACGACCTTGTCGCGGCTGGCGCGAAACGCTGCTCCGATCAGCTCCTCGCTATGGCCGTTGCCATAGGCCGCCGACGTGTCGAAGAAGGTGATGCCACTGTCGCGCGCCCGTGTCAGCGCCGCCAGCGACGTGCGGTCGTCGGTGTCGCCGTACGAAGTCTCGCCCGACGTCCTCCCGCCGATCCCCCATGCCCCGAAGCCGATCTCCGAGATCGATATTCCGGTGCGGCCGAGAGCGCGGTAGTTCATGCGCGGATGCGTTCCGTCGCCGTGACCGACCCCGCTGTCGTTCGGGGCGGCGCGAAGGTTCCCCTCCGCGGGAGCCCCGAAACACTCCCGGAGCCAACGACGATCGCTTCCCGCGGGACAACAGGAGGCAAACGGGATCTCAATAGTGCCCGGCCAGCTCGGGCGTGATCTCGACGGCGCGCGGTGCGTAAAGGTAGGCGCCCTTCTTGTTGCCCCACCACACGATCTCCCGGCACCATTTCTGGAAGTCGTCGTAGGGCTTGCTGGTGCGGTCGATGTCGACTGCCATCTCGACCTCGGCCAGGTCCGCCGGCTCGCCGCTCCGCACCTTGTCCCAGTAGTCGAGCAGATTGTGCTTCACCCGGAGTGTCAGATCGCTCTTGGCGAACGGCTGATTGACCAGGGCGTGGTTGAGGCGGATAGCTTCCTCGAAGATCTCCATCGGCAGCCCGTCGCCGCGCGCGCCGACTGTCTCTGCCAATAGCCTGCCCGCCTCCGTATAGAAGGCGTCGAATCGGCCCTCCGCCGTCAGCTTGACGAAGATGAACTCGTCGGCAGGCCAGTAGATGCCGAGGTACTCCCTGGAGAAGACGTATTCCGGGCCGCCGTGCTGGATCGATTCAGCCTCGCTGTGGAAAAAAGCGTTGATCTCGGCAATCAGCGGGAAGCGCGCCGGATCGCCCGCCATGAAAGCCTCGATCATGTCTCGGTAGGCGATGCCGGATATGCCGTGCGCGAGGATCAGCGGAAGCTGGAAAAGCTTGTCGAAATGCAGCAGCGCGGTCATCCAGCAGAACACCCGGGTGCGGCGCCAGTCGGCAGCCGGCATGGCCGCCGTGGCGACGACCAGATCCTGGACCTCGGGCACGTCGTCGTCGAGCTCGATGCGCTCGCCGTGAATGTTGATGATTCTCGATTCGACCGTGACCATGCCGTACCTGGCCTGGTAGGCCGGGTCACCCATCTCGGCGTTGGGCAGGATCGACAGGTTGTTGAACTGGATGCGGTTGTGCTGGCCGTTCTCGATGAGCCGGTCGACCCCCTGAACGAACGACTCGTAAGTCTCGCCGGGCAGGCCGAGGATCAGGTCCGAGTAGGTCTCCACCCTGTCGCGGGTGAAGCGGCGCTGCAGCTCCATGAAGGTGCCGAGCGCGATGTTGTCGCGCTTGATCGCCACGAGCGTCGCCTTGTCGACGCTCTGCATGGACAGCGCCACGCCCTTGTTCAGGCCGGCGTCCGAGAGGATTTTCTGCGTCTCGTAGGCGCGTTCCGTCGCATTCTTGGTGTTCTGCACCGACAGCGCGACCGGGTAGCCCGTGCCCTTCTTGATCGAGGCGACATACCTGGCGATGTCGACATCGCGCTTCTGGATGCCGAAGTTGGCATCGCAGCAGAAGATGTACTCGATCTTCCTGGCGGCAAACCAGTCGACCTCCCGGTAGAGTCGCTCCTCGCCGAACCTGGTGACCTTGGCGGCCGTGGCCGAGCCCCAGTCGCAGAAGGTGCAGCGGAATGGGCAGCCTCGATTGGTTTCCCACAGGCCGATCCAGCTCTCGTGCGGATTGGCCGCCATGATGGCGTCGAAGGCCCCCTCGAGGAACGGCGACGGGATCTCGTCGAGATCGCGCACGCGATCGATATTGGGGTTGCGTACGAAGCCGCCGTCGACCGTGACCATGCTGACGCCCGGCAGCGCCTGCCAGCCCCGCCGGTCCGGGAAGGCATCGAGCAGCTTGAGGAAGGTCCGCTCGCCCTCGTTGTGGACGGCCAGATCGACCTGGGGGTTGGCCCGCAGGAAAGCCTCCGGCTGGTCGGGCACGTGCGGACCGCCAAAGACGATCACGATGCCGGGCTTCAGCACCTTCAGGCGGCGGGCGATCTCGAGCGAGATTCGGCCGTTCCAGACGTAGGTGCTGAAGCCGACCAGATCGGCATCCTTCAGCGCCTCGACGGCATCGGCGATGCGCACGCGCTTGTAGAGCGGCGGCAGGAAGCGGTAGCGCCCGGGGTCGGTGGCCATCCTCTGCACGTAGGTCTGCAACAGGGCGACCGAGTAAGGCAGGTAGTTCTGGCCGGAAAAGGAGTTGTTGATCTGGACCAGGCCGACCACGACAGGGGTGCGTGGCGTCCCGGCCGGACGCTGCCCGGCGACGGTCGGGTCTGGTCGTATGCCTGTCGACATCGGCCTAGAGGTAAGCTGGCTGAAACGCTTGCGCAACACAATTGCGGGTGCAATGCCTTGAGAACCAAGGCGTTGTTGTGGTCGCACGATAAATGATCTTCGCGGGCAAGAAAATTCTAATCGCGGGCGCCTCCGGGTTCCTCGGCACCAACCTCGCCCTAGCCCTGGCTTGCCGCGGCGCCCGGTTGCGGCTCACGATCCACCGGGAGCCGCTACAGATCGCGGTCACCGGCGCCGAGGTGGTGCAGGCCGATCTGCGCCAGCCCGAGTCCTGCGCCCGGGTCGTCGAGGGGATGGACTACGTCTTCCTGTCCGCCGCTCACACCTCGGGCGCCGCTGTCATCCGCACGACGCCGCTGGTCCACGTCACGCCGAATGTGCTGATCAACACGCTGATGCTCGAGGCGGCCCACCGGGCCGGGGTGAAGAAGTTCTGCTTCATCTCGAGCGGCGCCGCCTACCCACCGACCGACGACCGACCGGTGACGGAAAGCGAGATGTTCGACGGCGATCCGCACGACGTCTATTTCGCCGCCGGCTGGATGAAACGCTATGCCGAGGTGCTCTGCCGCACCTACGCCGAAAAGATCGCCCAGAAAATGCCGACGCTGGTCGTGCGCCCGTCCAACGTCTACGGCCCCTACGACAAGTTCGACTTCGCCGTCAGCCATGTGACGGCCGCGCTGATCCGCCGGGTCATCGAGCGTCAGAGGCCGCTGGAGGTGTGGGGCACCGGCAACGACATCCGCGACCTGATCTACATCGACGATTTCGTGGCAGGCCTGCTCGCCGCCTTCGCCGTCGAGCAGCCGTTCCTCGCCCTCAACCTGTGCTCGGGCAAGGGCTGCTCGGTGCGCCAGATCCTCGACCAGATCCTCACCGTCGACGGCTTCGACGACGCCGACGTGCGCTACGACCCGTCACGCCCCAGCACCATCCCGGTGAGGCTCATGGACAATACCGCCGCCCGCCAACTGCTGGGCTTCGAGGCGACGACCCCGCTTGCCGAGGGGCTGCGCCAGACGATTGCCTGGTATAGAAGTCACGCGAATCCTGGTCGTCAGGCAGCACCGCCCTCTGCGTAGGGAAAGGTGTCAAATATGCCATCAAGCGGGACAAAGCCGGGGCGAGGACGCCCGTGGTCGGGGAGATCAGAATGGGCCGCGAAAGCGCTTGTAGCCTTCGGTCATCGAGCGTTCGACCGGCAAGGGGATGCCGTGCCCGGCGCCCGTCACCTGGGTCAAGATGGCGTCGACGGTCTCGTGCTGGCTCGGGTAGTAGATGTCCTCGAGGCTCTTGGCCGTCGGGCATGGCGCCGGCGCCATGCCGAGCAACGACGGTGGCTGCTTCAGCAGGCGCGGGTCGCGGACCACGAGCTGGCGGCAGACTTCCGCCGCGACGCCGTACTCCAGCCATGACGTGTCGGCGACCACCAGCCGGCCGGTCCTGCGCACGCTCGCTGCCACCAGATCCCAGTCCGGATGGCTGATCGAGTTGAGGTCGATAATCTCGGCCGAGACGCCTGCCTTGTCGTGGACGTACTGGGCCGCGCGCAGTGCCTCCAGCACCATCACGGAAGTCGCCACGACGGTAACGTCCGTGCCTTCGCGCGCCACGTAGCTGCCGAGAGGCACGTGCTTGCCGGTGTCCGACACGGTGAAGTCGAGGTTGTAGAGCAGGCGATGCTCGATGCTGATCACCGGACCGGGATGCCTGGCGATGATCGCCGGGTACATGTCGAGGATGGCCTGGCTGCTCGACGGCATCACCACGGTGAGGCCGGGGAAGTGCGCGAAGGTCGCTTGCGGGCTCTGCGAATGCTGTGCGCCCTGGCCCCAGCTCCGGCCGACGACGATGCGGATCAGCATCGGGCAGCTCATCAGGCCGCCGAACATGTAACGATACTTGGCAGCCAGGTTGAGGATCTGGTTCATGGCCAGGAAGGAGAAGTCGGCGCGGATGTGCGTGGTGATCGGGTAGTCGCCGGCCAGCGCCGCGCCGATCGCGATGCCGGTCATGCCCTCTTCCATCAGTGGGACGTCGAACACGCGCTTCGCACCGTGCTTCTCGGCCAGCCCGGTGGTCGAGCCGAAGATGCCCTTAAAGTCGTCGACGCCCTGTCCCATGATGAAGACGTTGGTATGCCGGGCGAGCGCCGCATCCATGGTCTCGAGCAGCGCGCCGGCATAGGACAGAACGCGTGTGCCCTGGGAGGCGGACTGGGCCAATGCGACGTTCATGGTCGGGGCACTCATGGTGCTGGATTGTGGGTGCTAGATGATATCGGTCAGGAGCTCGGGCCGGCCGGGCGCCGGGCTCGCCTCGGCGAAAGCGACAGCGGCGTCGATCTCGCGCTCGAGCTCGGGCTCCAACGCCTTGGCGAGGGCGGCATCGACGATCAGCGGATCGCGCCGCTTGAAGGCATCTACGCTCGCGCTGGTGCGGTAGCCGAAGTGGAAATCCTCGCCGACGCCGACATGCTCCTTGTAGCGCGAGGTCGCGATCTCGAGCACGAAGGGTGCGCCGGCGCGAACCTTGGCCGCGGCTTGCAGCGTGGCCTCGCGCACTGCCAGCATGTCCCATCCCTCCTCCAGCCGGCGGCTGCCGATGCCGAACGCGGCGGCATGCTCGGCCAGGCGATAGGCCTGGCGCACCGGACGATGGCTGTGCACGGCGAGCCCGTTGTCCTCGCACAGGAACAGCACGGGCACCTCCATCAGCGCGGCGAAGTTCAGGCTCTCGTGATAGACGCCCTCCTCGGTGGCCCCATCGCCGAACACGGTGACGGCGATGCGGTCGCTACCACGGCGCTTGAAGCTCAATGCGGCGCCGACGGCATGCGGGATGGTGCTTGCGACCACTGCCGACGAGCCCATCAGGCCGACCTGCGGCGCGGTGAGATGCATGGAGCCAGCCTTGCCGCCCGAGATGCCGTCGGTGCGGCCGTACAGCTCGGCGAACATGGCGTCGAGCCGGCCGCCCTTGGCGATGTAGAAGCCGTGCGAGCGGTAGGTAGCGAAGACGAGATCGTCGGGCCTCAGGCCATCGCACACGCCCACCGCCACCGCTTCCTGGCCGATCGACAGATGGACCGGGCTCTGGATCCTGTCGGACGGGTAGAGCGCGATGATCCGCTCCTCGACCAGCCGGATCAGCAGCGCCGTCCGGAACAGCCGGCGATATGTCGCTTCATCCTTCACAGAGTGATGCTCCGCCAGGGGGTAGGCCCGCCAGGGAATGGGGCCGCAGACAGCTAAAGGAGCCGGTGCCGTATGGCAACGTCAGAAGCTCGCGCTCTGGCCGCCATCGACGGTGACGTTGGCGCCGTTCACCAGGCTCGCCTGCTGCGAGCACAGGAACACCACGACGGCGGCGACCTCTTCGGGCGTGCCCAGCCGGCCCAGCGGATAATCCCTATCCACCATGCGCTCGAACCCTTCGGGGTCGCGGCGCTGCTCGTCCTCGAAGCCGGTACCCGCGATGTAGATTCCGCCCGGCGCCACCGAGTTGAAGGTGATTCCGTCGCGCACAAGGTAAGCCATGCCGGAAAGCGACTTCATCAGGGCGGTCTCGGCCGCCTTGGCCATCACGAACCACGGTCGGCCGGTGCCCTCCTTGCCGCCGTAGATCGAGGTGATGGTGACGACGCGCCCCCATTTGGCACTGCGCATGTGAGGCAGGGCGCGCCGCGTGAAGCGCACCGCCGCCATTGCGTTCTTCTCATAGACCTCGCCGAAGACGCGAAGCTCGGTCTGCTCGACGATCTCCCCGCCCCAGCGGCCGCCGCCGCCGACGTTGTTCACCAGGATATCGAGCCGCCCCCAGTCGCGCTCGATCGCGTCCATCACACGGTCGGCGGCGTCGCTCTCGAGAAGATCGGCTGGCATAGCGAGCGTTCGCACCCCGAACGGCGCCAGCTCGGCGACAGCCGCCTCGAGTCGCGCCTGGCTGCGTGAGCAGATGGCGACATGGCAGCCCTCGGCCGCAAGCTGGCGGGCGGTCGCAAGGCCGATGCCGTGACTGCCGCCACTCACCAGGGCAGTTTTTCCGGAAAGGCCGAGATCCATGCCCTGCCCGACCTAGAAGGGGCCGCGGAAGCGTCGCTCGTGGCTGAAGAAATCCTCGCCGTCGAGATTGGCCGCCTCGAGCCCCAGCATATCCTCCACTGCATGAACGATGGTGCGCGCGTTGGGATAGAATTCGTTCTCGAGCTCGCGCACCGTCGGGCACGGCGTGTGGGCAAAGCCGATGCGCCGGACCGGCGCCTTGAGCTGGCCGAAGCACTTCTCGTGGATACGTGCCGACAGCTCGGCACTGAAGCCCGAATCTACCCAGTCGCAATCGGCGATGATGCAACGGCCGGTGCGGCGGACGGAGTCGAGGATCAAGCCCTCGTCGAGCGGCGCCAGGGTGCGCGGATCGACGATCTCGACCGACACGCCGCGCCTGGCGAGAATGTCGGCGGCGAGCCGCGCCTCGACGTTCATCCACGAGAGCCCGACCACGGTGACGTCGCGGCCCGGCCGCAGGATACGGCCGACGCCGAGCGGCACCTCGTAGGCCTCCTCGGGGACCTCTTCCTCGGCCCAGTAGAGCCAGCGATGCTCGAAGCAGATCACCGGATTGTCGTCGCGGATAGCCGCCGTCAGCATGCCCTTGACGTCCGACGGCGTAGTCGGCGCGATCACCTTGAGGCCGGGGATGTGCGTGAAGTTGGAGAACAGGCTCTTGCTGTGCTGGGCGCCCTGCCCCCAGCCACGGCCGATCACGGCACGCACCACCAGCGGCACCTTGAGCCGGCCGCCGGTCGAGTAGATGTAGTTCGACACCATGTTGACCAGCTGATTGGTGGCCAGGATCATGAAATCGACGCGGATGTGGACGTGGATCGGCCGCAGGCCGCGGATGGCGGCACCGAGGCCGAAGCCCGTCATCGCATCCTCGGAGATCGGAGTGTCGAAGCAGCGCTCCGGGCCGAACTTCTCCACCAGCCCTTTGGTGGTGCCGAAGATCGACGACCAGGTCGGCACGCCGATGCCGTAGACGAACACGCGAGGATCGCGCTCCATCTCCTGCGTCGTCGCCTCTCGGATGGCGCCGGCATAGTCAAGCTTTCGCATGGAACACACCCGCGTGCAGCCGGTCCGGCGTGGGTATCGGCGCCAGCGACGCCCGTTGCACGCTCGCCTGTATGGCCGACTCGATCTCCTGCTCCAACGCCGCAATCGCGCTCTCGCCGACCTGATGCGAAGCGAGCCGTGCGCGCTGCACCTTCAGGGCGTCGCGCGCGATCCACTCGCGCTCGACCGTCGCCTGGTCTCGATAGCCCCAGTTCCAGTCGGTGCCGATGCCGACATGCTCCAGATAGCGGCAACACTTGATGTTCAGGAAGGCCGGGCGTCGGTCGCGCCGCGCCTTCGTAACCGCCTCCCGGGCGAGAGTGTAGACGCTCTCGACGTCGCCGCTGTCGTCCTCGTAGGCATCGGCGCCGAAAGGTTTCACCGCCTCCGTGAGGGAGGCCGCAACCTGGCGCGCGGCGCGCGGCGTATCGACCGCATAGCCATTGTCCTCGCAGACGAACAGCATGGGCAGCCGGAAGAGCGCTGCCGAGTTCAGGCTCTCCCAGAACACGCCGGCGTCAGCCGCGCCGTCGCCGAAGAAGGCGACGGCGGTACGTCCGGTGGCGAGCCGAAGGTTGGCGAAGGCAGCGCCGACGGCGACTGGGATCTGCGTCGCCACCACCCCACTCGACAGGATGTGGCCCTGGTCGGGGGCAGCCAGATGCATCGACCCGCCCTTGCCCTCGCCGGTGCCCGAGGTGCGGCCATACAACTCGGAGAAGAAGCGGTCGGTATCGTGAGTCTGCGCCAGGAAGGCGGCATGGCTGCGGTAGGACGCGAACACGTCGGCCGTGCCGTCGAGCGCCGCGCACACGCCGACGCAGACGAACTCCTGGCCCATCGACATGTGCATGGGGGTCCGCATGAGATTTTCCGGGTAGTGCTCGACAATGTACTCTTCGGAGCGGCGCGCCAAAAAAAGGCTCCTGTACAGCTGAATTGCCGTCGTCTTGGGCAGGGGCTCGCGGTCTGATCTCATCTTCTATTGGCGGTTTTTCGCGGTCGGCCGGACCATAGAGACCTCCGACTCGCAAGGCAATGTTCACTGCTCCCGAGTTTTTCCCGTCCGGGAGCGTTCTCATTCGCCTCCCCAGCTTCGCTGGGGAGGTGCCCCCGCAGGGGGCGGAGGTCATGAGTCACGAGAGACGACGGGTCTCATGGCTGATGACCCCTCCGTCGGCGTATGACGCCGACACCTCCCCAGCTTCGCTGGGGAGGAAGAACGCGGCAGTGGTCTTTTGGCCCTACCTCGACTAGATAGACCCCCCATTCAGGACAGGATGACAGACGATCATGGCCGCGCCGCGCGCCCTCATCACCGGCATCACGGGAATGGTCGGCTCACATCTTGCCGAGTTTCTGCTCGAGCACACCGACTGGGAGGTCGTCGGCATGTGCCGCTGGCGCAGCCCGCTCGACAACCTCTCTGCCATTGCCCATCGCATCAATTCCAGGGACCGGGTTTCGCTGCTCTATGGCGATCTGCGCGACACCATGTCCATCCAGAACGTCGTGGCAGGCGCCAGACCCGATTACGTCTTCCATCTCGCCGCCCAGAGCTTCCCGCGCACCAGCTTCGACGCGCCGCTCGACACCATGGACACGAACGTACAGGGAACCGTGCGCGTCCTCGATGCATTGCGTCAGCATGCCCCCAAGGCGGTGATCCATGTCTGTGCCTCGTCGGAGGTGTTCGGTCGCGTGTCGAAGGAAAAGCTGCCGATCGACGAGGAATGCACGTTTCACCCGGCCTCGCCCTACGCCATCTCCAAGGTCGGCACCGATCTGGTCGGCCGCTTCTATGCCGAGGCCTACGGCATGACGGTGATGACCACCCGCATGTTCACCCACACCGGGCCGCGCCGCGGCGACGTGTTCGCCGAATCGACCTTCGCCAAGCAGATCGCGATGATCGAGCACAACCGTATCCCGCCGATCGTCAAGGTCGGCAACCTGCAGTCGCTGCGCACCGTGGCCGACGTGCGCGACGCGGTACGCGCCTACTACATGCTGGTGACCGTCGATCCGACGCCCGGCGCCTACTACAATATCGGCGGCGACCATTCCTGCACGGTGAAGGAGATCCTCGACACGCTGATCGGCCTGTCACCCTGCAGGGACACAATTCGCGTCGAGGTCGATCCCGACCGCCTGCGACCGATCGATGCCGACCTTCAGGTCCCCAACACGGCGAAGTTCCGCGCCCATACCGGATGGCAGCCAGAGATTCCTTACCAGAAGACCCTGGGCGATCTTCTGGACTACTGGCGGGCGCGCGTCGCCACCGAAGGCGACCGCTTCCTGACCCGCTGACGAGGTGACGATCTCCCGATGCTGATGGCGATTTCCCGTACGCCTTACCGTGTTTCGTTCTTCGGCGGCGGCACCGACTATCCCGCGTGGTTCCGCCGGCACGGCGGCGCCGTGCTTTCGATGGCCATCGACAAGTACTGCTACATCGGCACCGGCTTCCTGCCGCCCTTCTTCGGCATCCGACATCGCATCATCTGGTCGCATATCGAGGCGGTGAGCGAGATGGCGGCGATCCAGCATCCGGCGGTGCGGGCCGGCCTGCAGGCGCTGGGCTACGACGACAGCGAAGGCATCGAGCTGTTTCACCAGGGCGATCTGCCGGCGCGCTCCGGCATCGGGTCGAGCTCGGCCTTCGCGGTCGGCCTGATGAACGTGCTGAACGCCATGCGCGGCAGGACGCTGGACGCCCACGCGCTCGCTGTCGCCGCAATGGATCTCGAGCAGAATCGCTTGCGCGAAAGCGTCGGCTGCCAGGACCAGATCGCCAGCGCCTATGGCGGCATGAACGTCATCAGCTTCGAGCGCGACGATTCGTTCTCGGTCACGCCACTCGGCCTCGGCGAGGAGCGCCGGGCCGA
>JALHMO010000184.1 GCA_022844015.1 Reyranella sp.
GCGCGGCATGAGCCACAGGGCCGGGTACATCATGCCGACGCCGTCCTCTCGCGACAGCGCCAGCCAATCCAACGAATCGAGATCGGTCCACGTCTTGTCTGGAACGAAGATCGTCTCGCCTGCGTCCCGGTAGAAGCGTCCCCATTCGGCGGAAGCGATACAGTCGGGGTTGCCGATCAGTCGCGCCATTTGCAGGGCGATCTTGTCCGGCGACAGAAGGTCGTCGGCGTCGAGGTACTGAATGAACTCGCCGCGGCTGTGGGCCAGCGCGACGTTGCGCGCCGTCGCGGCGCCCGCGTTCTGCTGGCGGATCAGCTTGATGTCGGCAAACCGACACACCTCGTCGGCGCTGCCGTCGGTCGAGCCGTCATCGACCACGATGACTTCCAGCGGCCGGTAGGTCTGAACCATGACCGAACGCAGAGTCTCAGCGATGAACAGACGGCCATTGAAACAGGGAATCAACACGGAAACGAGTGGGTTGGTCGTCACCTGCGCCCGCCGAGGATGGGAACCGGGAAACGACGTGGATCGTCATGGTGTGCTGAGCCCCTGCAGACGCAGTCCACGACGATTCCCCTCTTCTTCTCCTGAAGGTCATTCTAGTAGCAACGACCACAGGAACAATCTCAATCGGCCATGGTTCCAGCGTCATCACGATGCTTTGTATGGCTCGAGGAGATTGCACGACGCACGGCGGGTGCTGGGCTTCGACGAAATTTCGCGACCTGGAAAGATGGCTCCGCCCCTGCTCGCCCGGGGCAACGACTCGACTGACCGCGCACGAGCAGTGCATGAAAGGCGGAGCGTATTCCCGGCCGATCGAAGGTCATGCCGCGCTGACGACGGGTTCGCGCGGCCGCGGGCCGACGTAGCTCGATTGCGGGCGGATGATGCGGCCGCCTTGCTCCTGCTCGAAGACGTGGGCGCACCAGCCGGCGGTGCGGCCGACCGCGAACAGTGCGGTGAAGGCGCTGCGCGGCACCTCGAGCGCCTCGAGCAGAAGTGCGGTGTAGTACTCTACGTTGGTATCGAGCCGCTGGCCCGGCTTGTGCTTGCGCAAGGCGGCGATCGCCCCCTGCTCGACGGCGGCGGCATAGGCGAGCCGCCCGGCGGTCGCCGGCAGGGTGGCGACGGCGCGCTTCAGCACGTCGGCGCGTGGGTCGCGCACCTTGTAGATGCGATGGCCGAACCCCATCAGGCGGGTGCCCTTGGCGAACGTCTCGGCGAACCAGGCCTCGGCGCGCGCCGCGTCGCCGATCTCGTCCAGCATGTCGAGCACCGGTCCGGGAGCTCCGCCGTGCAACGGCCCCTTGAGCGCGCAGAGCGCCGCCAGGATCGCCGAGATCAGCCCCGCCCGGGTCGAGCTCACGACGCGGGCGGTGAAGGTCGAGGCGTTGAAGCCGTGATCGGCGATCGTGGCGAGATAGGTATCGAGCGCTGCCTCGAAGACGGCGCCCGCCCGCTGGCCGCGGATCATGCGCAGGAGATCCTGCGCCGTTGTCAGGTCGGGATCGGGCGCGATCGGCGGCAGCCCCTTCTCGGCATTGAGAAGGGCGGCGAGAAACACCGGCATGGCCCCGCAAACGAGATAGTGATGCGGCGTCGCCTCGCTGTCCGGCAACAGGCCGATGCCGACGCGAAGCCCCTCCACCGGATTGAGGCCACGCGTCGCCGACAGGAGCTTCGGCACGTCGGCGAAGCTCCGAACACGCGCCGCCGCCAGGCCTTCGCGCACCGCGGTCGCGTTGCCATCGCCGCCGGCCGCGGACGGGGCATGGCCCTCCCACAGCAGCGCGGCGACGCCCTCGAAGCCACGCGTCGCCACCAGGTCCTCGAGCGCGTGCCCGCGCACGATCAGGCGACCGGCTTCGCCGTCCACCTCGCTCATCGCCGTATCGGCCACGACGACCCCGTCGAGACCGCTGTTCACCCGCGTCAGCAGCATTGGCATTCCTTTCCTCAGATCGATCCAAGGTCGGAGGCAGCAAAAATATTGTCAATCTTGATTATATTGATCAATATCCATTTATGGCTCATCAGTTCCTGACCTCGAAGGAAGCGGCGCGGCGGCTCGGCGTCTCCGCCGCCACCCTCTACGCCTATGTCAGCCGCGGCCTGCTGCGCTCCGAAGCCCTCGACGGCAGCCGCGAGCGGCGCTACCGCGCCGACGATGTCGCCCGCTTGAGGCGCCGGCGTGAGGTCGGCCGCAAGGCCGAGTCGATCGCCAACCACGCGCTCGATTTCGGCACCCCGGTGCTCGAATCGGCCCTGACGCTGATCGAGGACAATCGCCTCCATTACCGTGGCGTCGACGCGAGCGTGCTGGCGCGCACGGCCTCGCTCGAGCAGGTCGCGCGGTTGTTGTGGGATTGCGACGACAGCCCCTTCGCGGCCGACAACCTGCCGCCGCTGGCGACGCCGCTGCGCCGCGCCTGGCTCGCCGCGGCCACACTGGCGCCGGTCGACCGCTGCCTGGTGGTGCTGCCGGCCGCGGCGGCGCTCGATCATGCGAGCTGGGTGGAGGATCGCACGGCGATGCTGGAGACGGGCGTCCGCGTGGTGCGGCTGCTCACCGCCGCCATCACGGCGCAGCCGATGTCGGCGCTGCCGGTGCACGAGCAGCTCGCGGCGGCGTGGCGCGTGCCCGCCGAGCGCGCGCCACTGCTCAGGGCGGCGCTGGTCCTGTCGGCCGATCACGAGTTCAATGCCTCGGCGTTCGCGGCCCGCGTCGTGGCGTCGACCGGCGCCAATCTCTACGGCGCCACCATGGCGGGCCTTGCGGCCCTGAACGGCCCGCGTCATGGCGGATTGACGCGCCGCGTGTCGACGCTGTTCGACGACCTGCGCCAGGCCTCCGATCTCGACGCCGAGCTGGCCCGCCGGGTGCGCGACCGCGTCTACATCCCCGGTTTCGGGCACCAGCTCTATCCCGACGGCGACGTCCGCGCCGCGACCCTGTTCACCCTGCTGCGCGAGGCGGCGCCGGCCTCCCCCGAGCTCGCCTTCGCCGAGCGGCTGACGGCGGCGGTCGAGCGGCTGATCGACCGCCCAGCCAATGTCGATTTCGCCACCGTGACGGTCGAGCGCGTGCTCGGGCTGCCCAGGGATTCGGCGCTGGCGCTGTTCCTGCTGGGGCGAAGCGTCGGCTGGATCGCCCATGCGCTGGAGCAGGCCGCGCATGGCGCCTTGATCCGGCCGCGGGCGCGCTATACGGGTCCGCGACCTGGAGCCGCGCAGGATTCGCCATGAGACACGCCCTGATCGTCATCGACATGCAGCAAGGCTCGTTCGGCGGCGCGACTCCGCGCCATGACACCCCCGGCTTGATCGGTCGCCTGAACCGGCTGGCGGCCGCGGTCCGCGCCGGGGGCGGCGCCGTGATCTTCGTCCAGCACGACGGCCCGCCCGGCGACCCGCACCATCCCTCGCAGCCGGGATGGCGCCTGCTCGAGGAACTGGATGCGCGATCCGCCGACACGATCGTGCGCAAGACCGCGTGCGACGCCTTCCTCGACACCACGCTCGATGCCACGCTGCGCGTGCTCTCGATCGACCGGCTGATCATCACCGGCTGCGCCACCGACTATTGCGTCGACACCACCGTGCGCAGCGCCCTGGCGCGCGGCCTGTCCACGATCGTGCCGTCGGACGGCCACACGACCGGCAATCGGCCTCACCTGCCGGCCGCCAAGATCATCGAGCATCACAACGCCATCTGGGCCGATTTCATCGCCCCCCGCGGCCCCGCGCTGGTGCAGCCTTGCGCGGACTTGCGGCTGTCGTGATTCCTAGTAAGAAACTGGCGGCTTGCCGCCAGTTTCTTGGCACGGCGGGTCGGCCCTCGGGCCGGTGGGGAACTCCTATGAAAATGCGCTGGGAGCGCGCCACTGGTGGCGGAGTAAACTCCGCCAAAGTGGCGCTCATGGGATGTGGAATCACAAGAAGAGCGCCACTGGAGTGGCGCGCTCCCAGCCATGAGCTTCCCTCTCGCAGCGCCACCATTTTCTCAGCATCGTGGTGCGCGCCGGCGTGCTGGGGGTCTCCCCACGAAGTGGGGAGGTGTCCCGCGTCACAGCGGGACGGAGGGGTCATGAGCCACAGTCGTGATGCTAATGACCCCTCCGTCGCCGGTTACGGCGACACCTCCCCAGCGAAGCTGGGGAGGCGGGTTTTATCCACCAGGCCGTCGCCTTGCGGGCGCGGCACCGGCGTGCTTAACGTCGCGCTTTAGTGACAACAAAATGGGCGGGCGTGCCGAGGTTGCCCCATCTTCTCGGCATCGAAGGTCTTGCGCCTGATACGATTTCGGGCCTGCTCGACCTTTCCGAAAGCTACATCGACCAGAACCGGTCCATCGACAAACGGCGCGACCTGCTGTCGGGCCGCACCGTGATCAATCTCTTCTTCGAGAACTCGACACGCACGCGCACCAGCTTCGAGGTCGCCGCCAAGCGGCTGGGCGCCGACGTGATCAACATGGACGTCGCCACATCGTCGGTACGGAAAGGCGAGACCCTGCTCGACACCGCGATGACGCTGAACGCCATGCGACCCGACGCCATCGTCGTGCGGCACAGCGAATCGGGCGCCGTCAATCTCCTGGCGCAGAAGGTCAACTGCGCCGTCATCAACGGCGGCGACGGCCAGCACGAGCATCCGACGCAGGCGCTGCTCGATGCCCTCACCATCCGCCGGCGGCGCGGCAGCCTGCAGGGCCTGCTGGTGGCGATCTGCGGCGACATCATGCACAGCCGGGTCGCCCGGTCGAACATCCACCTGCTGCAGATCATGGGCGCGCGGGTGCGCGTCGTCGGCCCGCCGACCCTGATGCCGGCCGACATCGAGCGGATGGGCGTCGAGGTCCACTACAGCATGAAGACCGGCCTCAGCGACGTCGACATCGTGATGATGCTGCGCCTGCAGACCGAGCGCATGCAGGGCACGTTCGTGCCGTCGATCAGCGAGTATTTCCGCTTCTTCGGCCTCGACCACGAGAAGCTCGAGATCGCCAAGCCCGACGCCCTGATCATGCATCCCGGCCCGATGAATCGCGGCGTCGAGATCGACTCCGAGGTCGCCGACGACATCGACCGCTCGGTCATCCACGAGCAGGTCGAGATGGGCGTGGCGGTGCGCATGGCCTGCCTCGATGCGCTGATCGGCGGGCGCCGCAATGCGCTCGCGGGGGCGGCGGCGTGAGCGGCGCCATCGATCCCGGCGCGCCGCAGCACAGCGGGTCGACCGCCTATATCAACGCCCACATCGTCGATCCCCTCGGCGATGCCGAATATCACGGCGCCGTGCTGATCAGCGACGGCAAGATCGCCGATTACGGGCCCCAGCTGTTCGCCTCGGGTGCGCCCTACGGCATCCAGTCGATCGACTGCCGCGGCCTCCGCCTTGCCCCCGGCCTGGTGGATACGCGCGTCCACACCGGCGAGCCGGGCGAGGAGCACAAGGAGACGCTGAAGAGCGCCGCCGCCGCCGCCGCCGTCGGCGGCATCACCTCGATGGTGCTGCTGCCCGACAACGAGCCGCCGTTCGACGACGCCTCGCTGATCGAGTTCGTCGCCCGCCGCGCCCGCCAGATCAAGCTCACCAACATGTATGCCTACGGCGCCCTGACGGCCGGGCTGGAGGGCAAGGAGCTGGCCGAGATCGGCTTGCTCGCCGAGGCTGGCGCCGTGGCCTTCACCGATGCCGATCACGCGGTCGGCAGCGCCCAGGTGATGCGCCGCGCGCTCTACTATGCCAAGGCTTTCGATGCCCTGATCGTTCACCTGCCGCAGGAACCGACGCTTTCCGGCGGCGTGATGACGAGCGGCGAGATGGCGACGCGCCTTGGCCTGTCGGGCAACCCGCCGCTCGCCGAGGTGATCATGGTCGAGCGCGACATCCGTCTGGCCGAGATGTCGGGCGGACGGCTGCACCTCACCAAGATATCGACCGCCGAGTCGATCGCCGCCATCGCCGCCGCCAAGGCGCGCGGCCTGCGCCTCACCTGCGATACTGCAGCGCCTTACTTCGCGCTGAACGACCTCGCGGTTGGCGACTACCGCACCTTCGGCAAGCTGGTGCCGCCGCTGCGCGCCGAGAAGGATCGCCTGGCCGTCGTCGAAGGGCTGCGCGACGGCACCATCGACGCCATCGTCTCCGACCACCGGCCGCAGGACCAGGACAGCAAGCGCGTGCCGTTCGCCCAGGCCGAGCCGGGCGGCATCGGGCTCGAGACCCTGCTGCCGATCTCGCTCGAGCTGGTGCACAACGGCTACCTCACCCTGCCGCATCTGTTCCGCCTGCTGTCGAGCACGCCGGCGCGGCTGTTCGGCCTGCCCGGCGGCAAGCTCGCCAAGGGGGCGCCCGCCGACCTCGTCGTCTTCGATGCGGACCATGCCTGGCGGGTCGACCGCAACGAGCTGTGGAGCAAGACCAAGAACACGCCGTTCGACGAGCGGCCGGTGCAGGGCCGCGTCATGGCCACCATCGTCGGCGGCCGCACGATCTACCGCGACGACGGCTTCGTCACGGCCGCGCGCGCAGCCTAGACATCGCCCGGAAAACCGCCTCCAAACCGCCATCTCGTCTGGTATTGTCGCCGCCGCGTCCCGACCGTCGCTTCCGCAAGGGCATCCCATGCTTCGAACCTCTCTCTGCTTCGCCGCCGCGCTGGCGGCGGTGGCCGTCCCAGGCCATGCACAGCAGCGTGGCCAGTCGCGCGACGACCTGCTCGACGCGCTGACGCGGCACATCCAGATCTGCGCCGAGATCACCGACACCCAGCAGCGCCTGTCCTGCTACGACCGCCTGCAGACGCAGGTCGGCGGCGTGGCCCCGCAGCCGGCGGTTACGCCGACACCGATCCAGTCGGCACAGCCGCAGACGCCGCCGCAGCCGCAACCCCAGCCAACGACCGGCACGTCGATCAACAGCGCGCCGCTGACGCCGACGCCGCTCACGCCGACGCCCCTGTCGCCTCAGCCTCAGCCATTGGCCGTGCCGGGTGGCGGCATGGCCACCCTGCCGCAGTCGCCGGGTGGCGGCGCGCGCGATCCCGATGCCGCGTTCGATCCACGCACGGCGACGACGTCGCAGCCGGGACAGACGGGCCCGCGGCCGCAAACCTCGATGCGACGGACGGGCCCGCGAGCCATTCCCGGTGCATCGAGCGCGCAGCCCCTGGTGAGCCTTGGCGCCGCCAACCTGACCTACGGGCCGACGCGTTACTGGCAAGTCACCGTGACGCTCACGTCCAACACGCCGCGGGCCGTCAACGCGCAGGCGGAATGCACCTTCATGAATGCCGGGCGGCCGGTCGGCACCGACTATCTGGGGCCAGTCATGATCCAGCCTGGCGAGCAGATCACCGCCGAGCTGATCGGCCCGCCCACCACGACCTACGTCGATTCGAGCAATTGCAAGCTCCTGAGCCCCTGAGCCGATGGCCTCGACGCTGCTCGTCCTGCTGGCCCCCTTCCTGCTCGGCTATCTGCTGGGCTCGATCCCGTTCGGCCTGCTGCTGACCAGGGCCGCAGGGCTTGGCGACATCCGCAAGGTCGGCTCGGGAAACATCGGCGCGACCAACGTCCTGCGCACCGGGCGCAAGGGCCTGGCCGCGGCGACCCTTCTGCTCGACGCGCTGAAAGGCGTCGTGGCCGTGCTGATCGCCGACCAGATCGGCGAGCTTGCCGCCGTGGGCGCTGCGGCCGGCGCCGTGATCGGCCACATGTTCCCGGTGTGGCTGTCGTTCAAGGGCGGCAAGGGCGTCGCGACGACGCTCGGCATCATGTGGGGCCTGTCGTGGCCGGTCGGGGCGATCGCCTGCGCCGCCTGGCTCGTGGTCGCGGCCCTGTTCCGCTACTCGTCGCTGGCAGCCTTGCTCGCCGTCGTGATCGCCGCGATCGCCGCCTGGTTCTTCACCGACCCGCGCGCCGCCACGCTGCTCACGCTCCTCGTGCCGCTCGTCTGGGTGCGCCACCACGAGAACATCGGCCGCCTGCTGAAGGGCACCGAGACCAGGATCGGCCAGCGCGCCAAGCCTGCAGCGGGCTAGAGTGGCATTTTCCTGTGATTGTCGTGCTCTTCCGGACCGCGAGCGTCTCGCTCGCTCAGAGGCATGAAGAGTTGAACGCGATCCTTCTCTAAGCTCGACCGGCTTCCACCTGAACCGATCACCTTGCGCTTCAACGCTGTCGCCGTCAGGCCGGCGCAGAGTCTTGCTTCCGGCGGCCGGCTCCGCCGGGGGCCTTCTCGGCCAGGCGCATGCGCTGCTTGCCGCGCCCGCGCTCACCCACCGGCTGGAAACCTGCCGCCTCGAACATCGGGATCGTGCCGGTCCAGGCGAAAGCCGCCGGGATGGACTTCCCGAAATTGCCGGGGCGCACCGGGTAGGCCTCGATCACGGTGCCGCGGCGGCGCCGCACCGCGGCGACCGCCGCCGCGATCAAGGCCGATGCGACGCCCCGCCGGCGATAGCCCGCCTTGACGAAGAAACACGGCAGCGACCACACCCGGTCGGCGTCGTCGCAGGCGAGTGTCGGCGCGCGGTCGAGCTTGGCAAGCTCGCGGCGACGGTCGAAGGCCGCCCAGCCGACCGGCACGCCGTCGACATAGGCAAGAACGCCATGCGCGCGGCCGCCTTCGACCAGGGCCCGGAAGCGGCGCCTGTTGACCGCGCCCTTCGTCTCCGACCAATCCTCGCCGCGCTCCTGGCGCCAGAACATGCACCAGCAGCCGCCACAGGCGCCGTTGCCGCCGAACAGAACCTCCAGATCGGGCCACAGGTCGGCCGTGAGCTCGCGTGTCGTCAGCGTCGGATCCATGGTGCGAGTGTGACGTCGTTGCAGCCCGCCGTCGACGCACCATTGATCGACGTTCGGCTGGTCGCTAGGGTCGGTCGGCGTCACAACCTATGCAGGAGGCAATGGCCATGTTCGTTGCTCGTATGGCCGCGCTCGTGGCGGCCGCCCTAAGCGTGGCCTCGGTGGCCGACGCCAAGACCTTGCGCTGGGCCAGCCAGGGCGATGCCCTGACCCTCGACCCGCACGCGCAGAACGAAGGGCCGACCTCGGCCATGAATGCGCATGTCTACGAGGCCCTGATCAGCCGCGATCCGTCGCTCAGCAAGGTCCCCGGCCTGGCCCTGTCGTGGAAGCCGATCGCCTCGGAGGTCTGGGAATTCAAGCTCAGGCCCGACGTCAAGTTCAGCGACGGCACGCCGTTCACCGCCGACGACGTGGTCTTCAGCTACCAGCGCGCGGTGGCGCCGACCTCCGATTTCCGTTCCTACATCTCTTCGGTCAAGGAGGTGAAGGCGATCGACCCTCTGACCGTCCACATCGTGACCAACGGGCCCAACCCCATCCTGCCCGACTACACGACCTCGATCCTCATCATGTCCAAGGCCTGGGCGGAGAAGCACAACGTCGCCAAGCCGCAAAGCTACAAGGACAAGGAAGAGACCTTCGCGGTGCGCAACGCCATGGGCACGGGCCCCTACATGGTGAAGCAGCGCGATCCCGACGTGCGTACGGTCTTGGTCAAGAATCCGACCTACTGGGGCGCCAAGGAATTTCCCAACTATCCCGACGAGCTGGTCTACACGCCTGTCAAGGAGCCGGCGACGCGCGTCGCCGCGCTGATCTCCGGCCAGGTCGATTTCGTGCTCGACGCGCCGTTGCAGGATATCGCCCGCATCAAGCAGACGCCTGGCCTCAAGACCGAGGAGACCGCGCAGGTGCGCTCGATCTTCCTCGGCCTCGACGTCGGCTCCAAGGAGCTGAAATACTCCGACGTCAAGGGCAAGAACCCGTTCGCCGACAAGCGCGTGCGCCAGGCCATGTACCAGGCGATCGACATCGCCGCGATCAAGGCCAAGGTGATGCGCAACTTCGCGGCGCCAGCCGGCCTGATCACCTCGCCGGGCGTGCACGGCTACACCAAGGAGCTCGACCAGCGCCCGAAGTACGACGTCGCTGCGGCCAAGAAGCTGATGGCCGAAGCCGGCTATCCCAACGGCTTCTCGGTGACGCTCGACTGCCCGAACGACCGCTACAACAACGACGAGCAGATCTGCCAGGCCGTGACGGCGATGCTGGCGCAGATCGGCATCAAGGTCGACCTGCAGGCACGTTCCAAGACGCTGCATTTCCCGAAGCTGCAGAAGTCGGACTCGAGCATGTACCTGCTGGGCTGGGGCGTGCCGACGCTGGATTCACACTATGTCTTCACCTTCCTGTACCAGACAAACAACGCGGCCAAGAAGGTCGGCGGCTGGAACTTCACCGGCTACAGCAATCCGCGCCTCGACGAGCTGGCCGACGGCATGCTGAAGGAGGTCGACCAGGCCAAGCGCGACAAGATGGTCGCCGAGGCATGGCAGATCGCCGTCCTCGACATCCCCTACCTGCCCCTGCACCACCAGCTCATCGTCTGGTCGATGAGCGACAAGGTGACGATCCCGATCTTCGCCAACGATTCTCCGAACTTCAAGTACGCGACGATCAAGTGAGCTCTTGTCGCCTCCCCAGCTTCGCCGGGGAGGCTCTTGTCTCCTCCCCAGCGAAGCTGGGGAGGTGTCGCGGTAATCCGCGACGGAGGGGTCATGAGCCATGGCCCCCGGCGCCTCTCGTGACTCATGACCCCTCCGTCGCCGTAAGACGGCGACACCTCCCCACTGCGTGGGGAGGGTAAGACAATGCTCGCCTTCATCGTCTCGCGTCTGTTGCAGTCGCTCGCCGTCATGCTGGCGGTGTCGTTCCTGTGCTTCGTGCTGTTCAACTTCGTGGGCGACCCGGTGAACAACATGGTCGGCCAGGAGGCCTCGCCGGCCGAGCGCGCCGAGATGCGCCGCGACCTCGGGCTCGAGGACTCGGTCGTCGTCCAGTTCGCCCGTTTCCTCGGCAACGCGGCGACCGGGAACTTCGGCAAGAGCTACCGCCTCGCCCGCCCCGTCTCCGACCTGATCGTCGAGCGTATGCCGGCGACGCTCGAGCTGGTCCTGGTGGCCGCCGTGCTGGCACTCGCCATGGGCATCCCGCTCGGCGTGCTGACGGCCCTGCGACGGCGCAGCATCGACAGCACCGCCATCATGACCTTCTCGCTGGCCGGGGTGGCGATGCCAACCTTCGTGATCGGCATCCTGCTGATCTACATCTTCTCGGTGGAGTGCAAGAGCTGGGCGCCGGCGATCGGCCTGCCGGCCGACTGGTGCTTCCCGTCGTTCGGCCGCGGCACCACGGTGCAGGTCGGCGGCTGGAGCTCGGGCCTGCTGACGGCCGCCGGCCTCAAGGCGATCGTGCTGCCGGCCTTCACCCTGTCGCTGTTCCAGATGACGCTGGTGCTGCGCCTGGTGCGCTCGCAGATGCTCGAGGTGCTGCGCACCGACTACATCAAGTTCGCGCGCGCCCGCGGCCTCACCGACCGCGCCGTGCATTTCCGCCATGCATTGAAGAACACGCTGCTGCCGGTCATTACCGTGATAGGGATCCAGGTCGGTGGCCTGATCGCCTTCTCGATCATCACCGAGACTGTCTTCCAGTGGCCGGGCATGGGTCAGCTCTTCATCCAGTCGGTGCAGTTCGCGGATATCCCGGTGATGGCGGCCTACCTGGTGATGGTCTCCCTGCTGTTCGTGACCATCAATTTCTTCGTCGACCTGCTCTATGCCGCGATCGACCCGCGGCTCCGGCTCGACCGCGCCCAGCTCGGCACGGCCGGCGGCTGAAGCGGATGCCCAGGACCGCCGCCGCGCTCCCGTGGGCGCTGATCGCTGCCGCCTGCTTCGGCTCGTTCGCCGCGTCGTCGAGCGGCACCACGCGCGCGCCCTTCCTGCTCGACATGGCGACCGATCTCGATGTGTCGATGCCGCTGGTCGCCAATCTCGTGTCTCTGACCTCGATAACCTGGGGCGTGACCTCTGCGGTGGCCGGCTGGCTGTCGGACCGCATCGGGCGGCGGGTCGTCCTGGTCGCCGCCCCGTTCGCGCTCGCGCTTTCCCTGCTCGCGCAGGCGCTCGCCGGCTCGTTCTTCTGGGTCGCCGTGTGGTCGGCGGTCGGCGGCGCCTGCGCCGGCGCCTTCACCGGCACGGTCTTCGCCGAGGTGTCCGCCCGCGTGCCCGACAGCCAGCGCGGACGGGCGCTCGGCTGGGTGATGAGCGGCCAGTCGCTCACCTTGCTGGTCGGGATCCCGATGGCCGCGGCGGTCGGATCCCTGGTCGGCTGGCGCGGCTGGTTCTGGTGCATGGGCGGCATCGCCCTGGTCGCCAGCCTCGGCCTGCTGGCCACCGTGGGACGCGGCTCCGCCGGTCACGTCCGTGGAATGGTTCGCCGTCCCTTCCGGGCCGCGCTGTCACGCCAGGTCCTCGGCCTGCTCGCGACCGGTGTCGCCGAGCGCATCTGCTACGGGTTGGCCGCCGTCTACTTCGCGACCTTCCTCCAGGCAACCTACAAGCTCGGCCTCGCCCAGGTCGCCCTGCCGCTGGCGATCTTCGCCATCGGTAACGTCGCCGGTACCATCCTGGGTGGCCAGCTCGCCGACCGCGTGCGCGACCGCCTCGGGACCTTCGCGCTCGCCATGGCGCTCTCGGGCATCGCCTGCATCGCCCTATTCCTGTGGTATCCCAGCGCCGAGATGTCGGTCGCCCTGGGTTTCATCTATGTGTTGCTGAATGCGCTGGGTCGGCCATCCTACATGGCGGCCCTGGCCTCCGTGCCCGACGACGTGCGCGGGACGGTGCTGGGGCTCAACGGTGCGTCGGCGAGCGTCGGCTGGATGGGCGCCGCCGCCCTGGGAGCGGCCATGATCGGATGGGTGGGCTTCGAAGGCTTCGCGTACCTCGGCGCAGCGCTGGCGGCAGCCGGCGCCATCGGCGCCCTGCTCTGCCGGCCGAGGGCCGCATGAGCGACACCACCACCTTCGCCCGGCTGCGCGAGTCGGACATCTGGTGGAGCTTCCGCAACTCGCCCATCACGATCGTCGCCGCCATCGTGACTGCCGTCTATTTCACCGCGGCGATCCTGGCGCCGTGGGTGGCGCCCTACGACCCGTTCGACGTCAAGTCGCTCAACCTGATGGATGCCTTCACGCCGCCGGCCTGGGCCGAGGCGGGCAGCGCCAAGCATCTGCTGGGTACCGACAATCAGGGGCGCGACGTGCTGTCGGCCATCCTCTACGGCAGCCGGGTTTCGCTGATGATCGGGCTGGCGGCGATCGTGCTGTCGGTCACGACCGGCGTGCTGCTCGGCCTGATGGCGGGCTTCCGTGGCGGCTGGGCCGAGGCCGTGGTGATGCGCCTGGCCGACATCCAGCTGACCGTGCCGGCCATCCTGATCGCGCTCACGCTCGATGGCGTCGCCCGCGTGGTGCTGCCCAAGAACGTGCACGATGAGATCGCCATCTGGGTGCTGGTCGTGTCGATCGGCTTTGCCTACTGGCCCCAGTTCGCCCGCGTCACGCGGGCCACGACGCTGGCCGAGAAGAACAAGGACTACGTCAACGCCGCGCGCATCATCGGCGTGCCGGGAGCCCGCATCGCGCTTACCCATGTGCTGCCCAATGCCTGGGGCCCGGTCCTGGTGATCGCCACCATCGAGCTGGCGCTCGCCATCATCGCCGAGGCCTCGCTGTCCTATCTCGGCGTCGGCATGCCGGCCACGCAGCCCTCTCTCGGAACGCTGATCCGCATCGGCAACGCCTTCCTGTTCTCCGGCGAATGGTGGATCGCGATCTTCCCGGCGCTGGCACTGGTCATCCTGTCCCTGGCGGTCAATCTCCTAGGCGATTGGCTGCGCGATGCTCTCAATCCAAAGTTGCGCTGATTTCAACTTCAGATTGATTTACAGGTTCATGTATCGCGGTTAGGTTCGCGATATGTTCGATGGCTCCTTTTCGTCCCAGGCGGACGCGGCGGAACGCCGGATGCGCATCCGGCTGGCGCGCAGCCCGCGGATCGGCCCCGTCACCTTCCATGAAGCACTGCAGCATTTCGGTTCAGCGCGGCGGGCGGCGGCCGACCTGCCCATCGTCCCCGATTCGGAAGTCGGGCGAGAAGAAGCCAGCCTCGTCAAGGCCGGCGGCCAATTCGTCGTGCTGGGCGACCCCTCCTATCCGTCCGCCCTGGCGGCTCTTCCGGATGCACCGCCGGTGCTGTCCGCGGTCGGCAATCTCGCCCTGCTCGACCGGCCGACCGTAGCCGTTGTCGGCGCGCGGGACGCCTCGCTGGCCGGCTGCCGCCTGGCCAGCGACCTGTCCGTTGCGCTGGGCGCCGCCGGATTCACGATCGCTTCCGGCCTGGCGCGCGGCATCGACGCCGCGGCGCACCGGGCTGCCCTGGCCACCGGCACCATAGCGGTACTGGCCGGCGGCATCGACCAGGTCTACCCCGCCCAGAACTCCCGCCTGCACGCCGAGATCGCGCGCGAGGGCCTGCTGCTCAGCGAGGCCGCCTGGGGGACGCCGCCGGTCGCGCGCTGTTTCCCGCGACGCAACCGCATCGTGAGCGGCCTGTCGGCTGGCGTGGTGGTGATCGAGGCAGCTGCCCGTTCCGGCTCACTGATCACCGCGCATCGCGCTGCCGAACAGGGCCGGGAAGTCTTCGTCGCCCCCGGCTCGGCGGCCGACCCGCGCTACGAAGGCTCCAATTCCCTTATTAAGGATGGGGCTATTTTGCTGCGCCACATCAACGATATTCTGAGTGTGCTCGGGCGGTCACAATGCCCCTTCCAACCCCTTGGCAAACCAAGCCGAAAGCCGGCCGAACCGGGTGTCGCCAAGGTCCTCGCCGCCCTCGGCTCTGTCCCCACTGCGGTTGACGAACTGGTGCGCCGATGCCAAGTGTCCGCCGCCGCCATGGCGGAGGTCCTGCTGGCCCTTGAGCTGGAGGGCCGCCTGGAACGGCACCGGGGTAACCGCGTATCTCTGATTTAATTCAGTGATTTAGCTCCGGTCCATGATGTCATACTGGAGCATGTTTCGACGATGGACGTGTTGGT
>JALHMO010000185.1 GCA_022844015.1 Reyranella sp.
AACTCCGCCACCAGTGGCGCGCTCCCAGCCATGAGCTTCCCTCTCGCAGCGCCACCATTTTCTCAGCATCGTGGTGCGCGCCGGCGTGCTGGGGGTCTCCCCAGCGAAGCTGTAGCGAAGCTGGGGAGGAGAATGAGGATGAGAAGAGGGGCGCCTTTACGTCCGCAAGCCCCGCGCGGTACTTTCCCGGCCCTGAGAGGAGCCCCCAATGGACCTGACATTCGGCAAGGAAGAGCTGGCCTTCCAGCAGGAAGTGCGCGACTGGCTGAAGGAGAACCTGACGCCCGAGATCATGGGCGAGCTGAAGGTCGCGCGTAACGCCTACATGCCGAAGGAACGGCTGATCGACTGGCAGAAGCGGCTGGCGAAGAAGGGCTGGCTGTGCACCGGCTGGCCGACCGAGTTCGGCGGGCCGGGATTCACGACGACGCAGAAGTACATCTTCGAGATGGAGATGGCGCGCGCCGGCGCGCCGGGCACCTCGCCGTTCGGCCCCAAGATGTGCGCGCCGGTGATCATGAAGTACGGCTCGGCCGAGCAGAAGGCGCGCCACCTGCCGCCGATGCTGAACTCCGACCTGATCTGGTGCCAGGGCTATTCGGAGCCGGGATCGGGCTCCGACCTGGCGTCGCTGCGCACCAGGGCAGTGCTCGAGGGCGACCACTACGTCGTCAACGGCCAGAAGACCTGGACCACCCTGGCGCAGACCGCCGACTGGATCTTCTGCCTGGTGCGTACCTCGAGCGCCGGCAAGCCGCAGGAGGGCATCTCCTTCCTGCTGATCGACATGAAGACGCCGGGCATCTCGGTCGAGCCGATCATCACTGCCGACGGCAACCGCGCCAGCACCCAGGAGGTGAACTCGGTGTTCTTCACCGACGTCAAGGTGCCGGTCGAGAACCGCGTCGGCGAGGAGAACAAGGGCTGGACCTACGCCAAGTACCTGCTCGAGTTCGAGCGCGGCGGCAATCCGTACAGCCCGCGCCTGCGCTCGGCCTTCGAGCGCCTGAAGCGGCTGTCGCAAGCCATGCCGGACGGCGAGGACTCGATCATGGCTGACGTGTCATGGCGCGAGAAGCTCGCGCGCATGGACATCGAGATCTTGGGCCTCGAGATGTTCGAGCAGGAGTTCTATTCGCGCCTGGCGTCGGGACAGAACCCGGGCCCGCTGTCGTCGATGATCAAGCTGCGCGGCACCGAGGTGATGCAGCAGGTCCAGGAATCGGCAGTCGAGGCGGCGGGCTACTACAGCCAGCCGTTCCCCGAGCAGCGCGCGTGGAACGCCAATGTCGAGCCGATCGGCCCGGAAGGCGTCGACGTGCTGGCGCCACGCTACTTCAACGGCCGCAAGATGACGATCTACGGCGGCTCGTCCGAGGTACAGCGCGGCATCATGTCGAAGGTGATGCTGGGTCTTTAATTCTTGTCGTCCTGAGCGTAAGCGAAGGACCTCATCGCCGCTTGCAGCTGGCGTGAGATCCTTCGCTTCGCTCAGGCTGACAGCGGAGCGACAAACATGCGCCTGTCCTTCAACGCCGACGAGCTCGCCTTCCAGAAGGAGGTGCGTGACTGGATCACCGCCAACATGCCGGCCGAGGTGGCGGAGGAGAGCCGGCGCAGCCGCACCAGCCACGTTTCCAAGGAGCGCCTGCTGCAGTGGCAGCGGAAGCTCGCCGGGCGCGGCTGGCTCTGCCCCAACTGGCCGAAGGAGTATGGCGGCCCCGGTTGGAGCTCGACCGAGAAGTTCATCTTCGAGATGGAGATGGCGCGCGCCGATTCGCCCTACCTGTCGTCGTTCAGCATCAAGATGGTGGCGCCCGTCCTGATGAAGTACGGCAGCGCAGCGCAAAAGAAGCGCTTCCTGCCCAAGATCGCCGCGGCCGAGGAACTGTGGTGCCAGGGCTACTCCGAGCCCGGCTCGGGCTCCGATCTCGCGAGCCTGCGCACCAAGGCCGAGCGGCAGGGCGACCACTTCATCGTCAACGGCCAGAAAATCTGGACGACCAACGCCCACTTCGCCGACTGGATCTTCTGCCTGGTGCGCACCTCGAGCGAGGGCAAGCGCCAGGAAGGAATCTCCTTCCTGCTGATCGACATGAAATCGCCGGGCATCAGGATCGATCCGATCTACCTGGTCGACGGCACGCGCACGCCGATGCGGCACGAGGTCAACCAGGTGTTCTTCACCGACGTCGAGGTGCCGGTCGAGAACCTGGTCGGCGAGGAGAACAAGGGCTGGACCTACGCCAAGTACCTGCTCGAGTTCGAGCGCGGCGGCCAGGCGCACGGGCCGCGCCTGCGCAAGGCGTTTCGCCACCTGCAGACCCTGTCGACGACCCAGATGGATGCCGGCGAGCCGCTGTCCGCCAGCCCGGCATGGCGCGAGAAGATGGCGGCGCTCGAGATGGAGATCGACGCCGTCGAGATGAACGAGATGATGTTCTACTCCAGCCTCAAGACCGGCGACGCGCCGGGCAACATGGCCTCGGTTGTCAAGATGCGCGGCACCGAGGTCGGGCAGAAGGTCACCGAGCTCGCCGTCGAGGCTGTCGGCTGGTACGGCGCGCCGTTCACCGAGCTGCGCAACTACGACAGCAACGTCGTCCCTGTGGGTGGCGAGTACGTCGACGACGTCTCGCCGCGCTACTTCAACACCCGCAAGACGACGATCTACGGCGGGTCGTCCGAGGTGCAGCGCAACGTGCTGGCCAAGGCGATGCTGGGGCTGTGATTGACTCGACGAGTTCCGGACCTCCGAGCGACCAAGGTGTCTCGAACAATTCGTCCTCATCCTGAGGAGCCGCGCGTAGCGTGGCGTCTCGAAGGATGGGATCAGGCAAGGTGCCTGGTGCCCATGCTTCGAGACGCGCCCTGCGGGCGCTCCTCAGCATGAGGTGATTTGGTCGCATGATTTTCTGGGGGTAAAGCACCATGCACTACCGTCGTCTCGGCCGGGCAGGCCTCAAGGTTTCCGAGATTTGCCTCGGGACCATGACTTTCGGTAACGGCGCCGACGAGGCGGAAGCGGCGCGCATGGTGCATGCCGCGTTCGATGCCGGCGTCAATTTCTTCGATACGGCAAACACCTATGTCGCCGGTGCGTCGGAGACCATGCTGGGCAAGGCCCTGAAGGGCAGGCGGCAGGATGCCGTGATCGCCACCAAGGTGTTCAACCCGACAGGCGGCAGGGTCAACGATTCGGGCATGTCGCGCCTGCACATCAAGCAGGCGGTCGAGGACAGCCTGCGCCGCCTGCAGACCGACTACATCGACCTCTACTATATCCACCATGTCGACGTGCAGACGCCGCTCGAGGAGATGCTGCGGGCCTTCGACGATCTCGTGCGCCAGGGCAAGGTGCTCTACACCGGCTGCTCCAACTACGAGACGTGGCGCCTGATGGAGGCGCTGTGGGTCAGTGACACGAAGGGCTGGGCGCGCTTCGACGCCTACCAGCCGCAATACAGTCTCGTGGTGCGCGATATCGACGAGGAGCTGGTGCCGGCCTGCGAGGCCAAGGGCCTCGGCATTGTCGTCTGGTCGCCGCTCGCCGGCGGCTACCTCGCGGGCAGGTACAAGCCCGGCAACCTCGAGGCCGACGGCACGCGGTCGACCGAGGGCTGGGGATCGGGAGGGCGCTTCTTCGCGCGCAATCACGCCGAGATCCTGCAGACGCTGCTCGACACGGCCCGCGAGATCGGCCGATCGCCGGCCGAGACGGCGCTGCGCTGGGTCATGGATCAGCCGGCGGTCACCAGCGCGATCGTGGGCGCACGCAACGTCCGGCAGCTCGGCGAGACGCTGGGCGCGGGCGGCTGGCGCTTGCCGGCCGAGGCGCTGGCGCGGCTGAACAATGTGTCGGCGCAGCCGCACCGCTATCCGCGTGCCTTCGAGGAATCGATGGTCGAGCGCCGTCAGGCGGCGATCAAGATGCCGGGGCGGAAGTAGCGACCTGCTGGGGGCGCACCACTTGGCACGCCACTCCATAGGCGCTGACTTGACGTTTCCGGTTCTTCCTCCCTGCGAGAAGAGCGCCACAAGGGTGGCGCGCTCATAGGCGCTTTGGTCGGAGGTTCAATGAAGTCCTCATCCTGAGGAGGCCGCGAAGCGGCCGTCTCGAAGGATGGGCGACGGATAAGATCGCGAAACAGGGCGGTTTGCAGCACCTGCCGTGTTGCCACCCTTCGAGACGCCTCGCTTCGCTTGGCTCCTCAGGGTGAGGTCTGTTCGCAAGTTAGCGCCATCGGAGTGGCGCGCTCCCAGCAATGACCGATCCGTCCGCGAAGACGCGGGTCCGCCAAGCGAATCGAGGAATTCCTCACCCCGCCAGCACCGGCTCGCCGACGATCTGGGTGCGGTGCATCAGGCGCTCGAGGCTTTCGTCGAAGGCATCGCGGCGATGCATGACGCAGCGATTGTCCCACATCACGAGATCTCCGACGCGCCACTTCTGGTACCAGGCGAACCGTTCGTGCGTGGCGTGCTTCCACACCGTGTCGAGCAGCGCCTCGCTTTCCTCGACTGGCAAGCCGTGAACGTAGGCGCCCGGCCGGCGCCCGAGGAACAAAGCCTTGCGTCCGCTCGCGGGATGCCGGCGAACAAGAGGGTGGACCGCGCCTGGCGTCTGGCGGACATCGAGCGTGCGCTGGAAACCTTTGCGCAACTCGCCCGCCGAGTTTCGGCTCGAATCGTGGATGCAGGTTCGCCCCTCGATAGCGCGCCGGAGATCTTCGGGTAACGTCTCGCAGGCGGCATACATGTTGAGGAAGCCGGTGTTGCCGCCGTCGGGCGGCACCTCCAGCGCATAGAGCAGGCTCGCGCGCGGCGGCAAGGGGTTGTAGGACATGTCGGTGTGCCAAACGAGCTCGTAGCTTCCCAGCCCGCCGACCGCCCTGCCGTCGCGCACGACGTTGGAAATCACGGCGACCCAGGCCTCGGCATCCTGCGACAGGCCCGAGTTGGTGCGATCGAGGCCGGCCGCCGCAATGGGTACGCGATCGAGCTCCCCGAAGCGGGCGCTGAAAGTCATCAGCATGTCGTCATCGATCTTCTGCCCAGAGAACCGCAGGACCAAATGATCGCTCCAGGCTTGCAGAATGCGCGCAAAAGCGGCGTCGCCGACCGGTTTCGACAGGTCGACACCGTGTATGTCGGCGCCCAGCGCGCCACCGGTCGGCTGAACCCAAACGTCGCTCATCACCGCCTCCTCGATAGCGGTAGTCTGGCACAAATGCGTCCGGGCACGCATCCATTCGTGTCGCCAGGCGTTGGTGCCCGATAGATATGCGTCGTTGCCGTGCAATCGCTGTCGTCTGGTGCTCGCACACCAGGGAGTTGGCTTGGCTGTGCTGTGTGCTGGCCACGGCTGTCCTCTCGATTCTCGGGCCCTGCAGGATTGCCGAGGCACGTACCGGTCGCATCGTTCTCGTCGTGACGGGAGACGACGCCATGCGGGGAGAGCTCGATGAGCTCGTCGAGAGCTTTCAAAAGACCCAGCCGTTGACTGGTGACAGCCTCGGCGTGTTGCAGGGCGCGCAGTCTGCCGTCGCCAGGATCAACAGCGCGCTGCGCTCGCGCGGCTACTACGATGGCCGGATCAACGCCACGATCGAGGGCCGTCCGATCGCGGAAGCAGGCGCGCTCGACGCCATCGACGCCCGGCCAGACGACGAGCCTGTCCCGATCTCCGTCGAGGTCGCCACGGGCCCGCGCTATCGCGTCACCGAGATCGCGATCCGCCCACCGCAGTCGCAGACCTCCTTGCCCGGCATCGATCGCGACAAGCTCGGTCTGGCGCCCGGCGATCCCGCCGATGCCGCCGCCATCATCGGTGCCCAGGACAAGCTGATCGGGGAACTGCGCAGGCACGGATATGCGCTCGCTCGAATAGAGCGCGAGGTCGTGGTCGATCACGCCACGCACCACGCGGAGGTCACTTTCGTCGTCGAGACCGGTCCGGCCGCCAGGATGGGGCCGGTGCGGTTTTCCGGCAGCGAGAAAGTCGACATGACGTGGCTGCAACGCCGGGTCCCTTTCAAGGAGGGCGAGCCCTACGACCCCGCCAAGGTCGAGGCGATGCGCGGCAGGCTCACCTCGCTCGGCGTGTTCAACTCGGTGCGCATCAACCAGGCATCGGCTCTGAATGCCAATGGCGAGCTGCCGTTCGATGTCGACCTGACCGACCGGCTGCCCCGCACGATCGGCTTCGGCATCAGCTACGAGACGCAGCTCGGCTTCTCGGTCAACGGCTTCTGGACTCATCGCAACCTGTTCGGCCAGGCAGAAAGCCTGCGTCTCTCGGCCGAGGTCAATCACATCGGGCAGCAAGGGTATTCGGTGTTCGACACGGGCTTTGCCTTCCGGGCGGCCTTTCGCAAGCCGGACTGGTGGCTGTCCGGCCAGGACGCCCGGCTCGAGGCGGCCGGCTTGCGGGAGGTCCTGGATGCCTACACGCGCAATGCCGTGACGACCTATGCCGGTTTCGATCGGGTTTTCTCGCCGAGACTGACAGTGAGGGCGGGGCTTGCCGGGGAGACGTCGCGGATCACCCGCAACGGCGTCACGGTCGACTACCAGCTGATCGGGCTGCCGCTCTCCATCCTGTACAATCGCGCCAACAGCGACGTCGATCCGACCAAGGGCTATCGCATCGATGCCGAGGTGACGCCGTGGCTCAGCGCCATTGATTTCTTCACGGTGCTGCGACTCACCGGCCGCACCTATTTCGATCTCGGCGAGCCGGGGCGGACGGTGCTGGCGGCGCGCGGCTCGCTCGGCAGCGAGCCTGCCATCAGCATCGGCGGCATTCCGCCGGACAAGTTCTTCTATGCGGGCGGCGGCGGTTCGGTGCGCGGCTTCGTTTTCCAGAGTGCCGGGCCGCGGGATGCGTTCAACAATCCGCTGGGAGGAGCCAGCGTCGTCGAGGCGAGCCTCGAGCTGCGCCAGCGTATCGGTGAGTCGTTCGGCGTGGTGGCGTTCGTCGACGCCGGCAGCGCGTATCCCTACTTCTTCCCGGACTTCTCGCTGCTCGCCCCGCGGATAGGCGCGGGCGCCGGCATCCGGTACTATACGGACTTCGGGCCGGTGCGCCTCGATGTCGGCATTCCGGTCAACCGGCGCGAGGGCGACCCGGCGTTCGGCCTCTATGTCAGCCTGGGACAGGCTTTCTGATGCGCTGGCTCCGCCTCCTCGGCAGGATCGTCGTCGGCGTGGTGGCCGTGCTGGCATTCGCCTTCGCGGCGCTTCAGACCGCGCCGGGGCAGCGTGCTCTGGCGTCGCTGGTGTCGAAGCTCGCGACGACGGCCGATGGCGGCCTGGAGATCGCGGGCCTTCACGGCTTCTTCCCGACCGACCTGACGATCGAGCGGCTTGCCTATCGCGATCGCGACGGGGCGTGGCTGACCGCCGACAATCTCCGGCTTCGCTGGTCATTCGCCGCACTGCTCGACCGGCGCCTGCAGATCGAGATTCTTTCCGCCGACCGCATCGATGTCCTGCGCCCGCCGCTGCCGGGCAAGCAGCCGCAAGCAACGAGGAGCGACGAGCCGCTGTCTCTGCCGCTCGAGGTCGACCTGCAGGCACTGTCGATCGCCGATCTCCACGTCGGCGCGGCGTTGGCCGGCATCGACTCGCGCTGGAGGGTCACGGGCAATGCCCATTTGCCAGCCGATCTCGTGCAGGGGCGGCTGGTGCTCGACGGAACGCGCATCGATGGCCCAGCCGGCAAGCTTGCCGCCAACGTCCGCTTCGATGCTCGGCAGAAATCGATCGACGGGGAGGTGAGCCTGAACGAGCAGCGCGGTGGGATCGTCGCCGTGCTGCTGGAGCGGCCCGACATCGAGGACCTGTCGATGCGCCTGATGGCGCGCGGTGATGCCCGCACGGGTCAGGCCGACCTGAACGTGGCGGCCGCCGACGCCGTCCGCGTGACCGGCAAGCTGACCTGGGAACCCCGGGGCGAAGCGACCAGTGTCGTCGCCCGTATCGACTCGGCAGCGCCCGGCCTGCCCCGGAACCCGGTGGCCGATGCTCTGCGCGGCCCGATCCGTCTCGACGCCGAGGCCACGATCGACGGCAAGCTGGTCGTGCTGAGCGCCTTCAAGCTCGCCACCGCGCCGCTCACGGTCGACGCGTCGGGGCGCTACGACATCGCGGGCGACAGGCTCGACGCGACGGCGACGATCGACTCGAAGGAGCCGGGCGCCCTCGGCCCGCTGGCGGGCGGCGTTGCCTGGCGTGATCTGCGCCTGCAGGTCAAGGCGGATCTCGGATCGCTGACGGCGCTGCCGCAAGGGTCGGTTACGCTGACCGGCAACGCCGCCGACGTCTCCCTGGCTGCAATCAATCCGCAGATTCCGCCGCCGGGACCGGTGCGGCTGCAGGCCGATCTCGGCTTTTCCGACGGCAAGGCCACCGTGCGGTCGCTCGACTTCCGATCGACGCCAGCGTCGCTGAGAGGCACCGGTTCCTACATTCTGGGGAGCGAGGCCGGTGAACTGAAGGCGACTGTCACGCTGCCGGATTTCGCCGTCCTGTCGGCCCTGGCCGGTCAGCCGCTTGCAGGGCAGGGCACGTGGGACCTGACCGCGACGTCGGACGCCAAGGGAATCTCCCTGTCCTGGGAGGGAATGGCGACGGACCTCCGCACGGGCGGCCTGCCGCCGCAGCTCGTCAATGCCAGGGTGGCGCTCACGGGGGCGGCGACCTGGCAGCTCGACCAAGCCTGGACGGTGAAGGACGTTCGCGTGGCTGCTGCCGACGACGCCGTCCTGAACATCACGGGACGAGGGCAGGGGCAGACCGCCGACCTCGATCTGTTGCTCGATCTGCCGAGGCTCGGCTGGGTGCAACCGGACCTCGCCGGCAGCGCCAAGATCTCGGCCAGCATCCGCCAGGGCGCCCAGGGCACCGATCTCCGCGTCACGGGCGAGGTGAGCAATCTCCGTCACGGGCCTCTGACGTCGCAGCGCCTGGCGCTATCGGCATCCCTGTCACGCGACCCGGCCGGCGCGATCCAGGGCACAGTGACGACCAACGGCGACCTGGTCGGTCAACCGGTCTCGCTGGAGGGGCGCTTTCGCTATGACGCCGACGGTCTTGCCGTGCCCACCTTCGAGGGCAAATGGGCGAGCGCCGTGTTGAACGTCGTCGATCTCGCGATCACGAAGACGCGGCGATCGGGACGTGCCCAGTTGAAGATCGCGCGGCTGCAGGATGCGGCGCCCCTTGCCGGCACCGACCTCGCGGGCTCGATCGACCTCGATATCACGGCCGCCGACATTCCGGCCGACAGCCAGGCGACGGCCGACCCGGCTGCGGCCGGCCAGGTGACCGTGACGCTGCAGGGCAAGGGGCTGCGCAGCGGCGCCACGTCCATCGCCTCGCTCGATCTCGAGGGCACGGTCAAGGATCCGCTCAATGCCGCCCTCACCGATGCGACACTCACGGCCAGCGGGATCGGCGGGGCGGCCGACATCAATCGCGTCACGGCCACGGCCAACGGCAATCGCAAGGGGTTGGTCGTCGCGCTCCAGGCCGCGGGGGCGCGGACCAACGCCGACCTGCGAGGCAAGGTGGAGCCCGACGGAAGCGACATCCTGGTCAGCCTGTCGCGCTTCGAGGGCCGCCATTCCGGGATACCGGTGACGCTGACAGCGCCGACGCGCGTGCGCATTGCCGGACAGCGCATCGTTCTCGACCCGACCAACCTTCGCCTGGGCGGCGGCCGGCTGTCGGCGCGCGGCACGATCGATCCGACGGCGAGCGATCTGCAGCTCGAGCTGGCGGCCTTGCCGCTCTCGCTGGTCGACGCCGTGGCGCCCGGCACCGGTCTCGAGGGAACGGCGCAGGCGAAGGTACAGGTGCGCGGGGCCATGGCAGCGCCACGGGTCGATGCCACCTATCGCGTTACGGGCTTGCGCCTGCGGCGGCCGGATGCGGCGCTCGTGCCGCCATTGTCGATCCAGGGCACGGGGACGATGTCGGGCAGCCAGGCGAGCGTCGATGCCCGTCTCAGCGCCGGCGGAGGGACAAACCTCACGGTCAAGGGCAAGGCGGCCATCCCGCGCGGCGCCGGCGCGCCCTCGGGGTCCGCCACGATCACCGGCGCGCTCGACGTCGCGCCGTTCTCGCCGCTGCTCGGCAACGACCTGCGCAATGTCACCGGCACGCTTCGGCCGAACCTCACGGTCGACCTGTCAGGCGCGAAGATCAGCGGCAGCGGAACCATCGATTTCGTCAACGGTGCCGTTGCCCTGCCCGAGTCGGGCCTCCGGCTGAGCGGCGGCGAAGGGCGATTTGCGCTGCAGGGCGACACGCTGCGGATTCAGCGCCTCAATTTTCAGACCGGACGCAATGGCACGCTGTCGGCGACGGGCACCGTCCGGCTGGATGCCGAGCAGGGAGTGATGACCGACATCTCGGTCACCAGCCGCAACGCCCTTCTGGTCAACCGTCCGGATCTCATGGCGGCCGTGACGACCAACCTCAAGGTCACGGGATCGACGGAGGCCGGCATCGACATCGCGGGGCCGATCACGATCGACCGCGCCGAGATCTCCATTGGCGGCCAGCAGTCGGCGTCCTATCCGACGCTCGAGGTGCGTGAGATCAACAAGCCCGGCGGATCGCCGCCGGCGACGACACGGCCGCCGCCGGCAGCCCGGCCGCGCCAGCCGCCACCGGGCGCTACACCGATCCGACTCGCTCTCACGATCCAGGCGCCGCGTGCGGTGTTCGTGCGGGGGCGTGGCCTCGATGCTGAGATGGCCGGTGATCTCCAGGTCGGCGGATCGCCGACGGCGCCCTCGGTCGTCGGCGGGCTGACGATGCGCCGCGGCGAGTTCGACCTGCTGGGGCGGCGACTCACCTTCAGCCGCGGCGTGGTCACCCTGGACAATCTCGACACGATCGATCCGCGGCTCGATTTCCTCGCCAGCACCAACGTGCAATCGACCACCGTCAACGTGGCGATCACGGGCACGGCGCGTGCCCCGGTCATCCGTGTCACCGCCGGCGGCCTGCCGCCGGACGAGGCGATGGCCATGCTGCTGTTCGGCAAGCCGGCCTCGAGCCTCAGCCCGTTCGAGCTGGCCCAGGCCGCGCAGGGGCTCGCCGAGCTGACGGGGCGGTCGCCGGAATCGGGCGTTCTCAGCCGGTTGCGGGGTGGTCTCGGCCTCGACCGCCTGTCGGTGGGCTCGAGCGGCAGCGGCGCCAATCCGCAGATGTCGATCGAGGCCGGCCGCTACGTCGCCCCCGGCATCTATGTCGGGGCGCGCCAGGGCGCGTCCGGCAACTCGAGCCGCGGCGTGGTCCAGATCGACGTGCTCGACAACGTCAAGATCGAGGGCGACGTCGGTGCCGATTCGAACGGACGCGTCGGCGTGAAGATGCAGTGGGATTATTGAGCCTTCTTCATCCTCCTAGTAAGAAACTGGCGGCTTGCCGCCAGTTTCTTGACACGGCGGGTCGGCCCTCGGGCCGGTGGGGAACTCCTATGAGGATCGGGGCGGGTACCGCCCCGATCTACCCAGCACGCCGGAACGCACCACGATGCTGAAAAAATAGTGGCGCTGCGAGAGGGAAGCTCATGGCTGGGAGCGCGCCACTCCCGTGGCGCTCTTCTTGTGATTACACATCCCATGAGCGCCACTCCCGTGGCGCTCTTCTCGTGGATCACACATCCCATGAGCGCCACAGGAGTGGCGCGCTCCCGGCAATGAGCTCACGCGAAGTAGTGCGGCACGAATCGGCTGTCGTTGTGGGTGATGCGACGCTCGTCCTCGCGCATGCCGATGCCGGCCGGCTTGCCGTCGATCATCCACGAGCCCACCAGGGCGTGGCAGCCATCGAAGCGCGGCAGCGGCTGGTAGGCCTGCCAGACGAAGCCCTCGCTGCCATAGTCGCCGCCGGCAGTGTCGAACACGCCGGGGCCGACCAGGGTCACGTTGTGGCCCTCGCGGCCGTAGATCGGCTTCTTGACGAACGAACCCCCGAGATCGGCATGCTCGGTGTCGAAGGCCGGCAGCAGGTTCGCATGATTGGGAAAGCCCTCCCACAGGAGCGGCAGCAGCATCTTGTTGGACAGGATCATCTTCCACGCCGGCTCGATGAAGGCCGTGGTGTCGGTAAGCACGTGCATGCCGAACTTCTCCCGCGCCATCCACTCCCACGGGTAGAGCTTGGACAGCACCTGGATCGGCACCTCGTCGAGGTCGGTGAAGCGGCGACCATTCCAGCCGATATCCTGAACGGCGATCGGCTTGCCGGCGAGTCCGGCCTGCAGGGCCGTGTCGCGCAGGTACTCGGAGGTCGCGAGATCCTCGGGATGGTCCTCGAAGCGGGCGAAATGGACCATGCCCTCCGGCGGCAGGCGGCCCAGGATGCCGCGCCAGGCCTCGATCAGCTTGTCGTGAATCGAGTTGAACTGATCGGCCTCGGGCTTGACGTCCTTCAGCCAGTGCCATTGCACCACCGCGGCCTCGTAGAGCGCGGTCGGCGTGTCGGCGTTGTATTCCAGGAGCTTGGGCGGCTCCTTGCCGTCGTAGGCAAGATCGAACCGGCCGCACAGCGTCGGGTCGGTGCGCCGCCACACGCGCTCGATGTAGTCGCCCCACGCCGGCGGGATGCGCATGCGCTCCCAAAGCCTGTTGGCGACGACATGCTCGACGGCCTCGAGGCAAAGCCCGTGCAGCGTCTCGCTGGCCGCCTCCAGCTCGTCGATCTCGGCCGCGGAGAAGGCGTAGCAGGCCTGCTCGGTCCAATAGGCCTTGCCTTCGAGATTGTAGAAAGTGAAGCCGATCTCCTCGAGCTTGCGCTGCCAGCCCGATCGCGGCACGGACGATTCACGGTGCATATAAGCTCGATGCGTTGCGCGACAGGCGCGGGCCGCCGGGTCGGGGAAGGGAGGGCGTCGACAAGGTCAGGACGTCAGGCAGGCCGCGTTGATCAGCCCGAAGCAGGTGGCGAAGCCGCCTGCGGCAATGCCGGCCGCCGCCTTGTCCTCCTCGATCGCCTGCTTCAGCCCGGGCAGCATGAAGCGCAGGCCGACATGGACCAGGACCTGCACCAGCAACGCCACCAGTGCCCACACGACGAGGTCGGTCACGCTCACCGACTGGGCAATGGTGTTGGCAAGCGGCAGGCAGAAGCCCAGCAGCGCCCCCACCAGAGCCGTCGCGGCGGCGGAGTTTCCGGCGCGGATCAGCCTGAACTCCGCCCATGGCGTGATCAGGACGTAGACCCCCAGGAACAATCCCGCCAGGGCGAAGCCCACGACGACATACCGCGCGAAGTTGGGAAAGGACTGGACCAGCCAGGCGAGCTCGGGCATCGGGCGACTTTCGTCGGCTCAGCCGTGCATGGTCAAGCCGCCCGACACGCTGATCGTCTGGCCGGTGATGAAGGAGGCGTCGTCGCTGGCCAGGAAGCAGACCGCACCCGGGATGTCCTCGGGGTCGCCGACCCGCTTCATCGGGATGGCCCCGACCAGGGCGGCCCGGAAGCGCTCGGCGCGCTCGCCGGCACCGGCCGCGGACGCCAGCAAAGGCGTGTCGGTCGGGCCGGGGCAGACCGCGTTCAGCGTAATGCCGCGCCGTGCCACCTCGCGTGCCACCGTCTTGGTGAAGGCGATGATGCCGCCCTTGCAGGCCGAGTAGACCGCCTCCTGCGAGGAGCCGACGCGGCCGGCATCGGAGGCGATGTTGACGACCCGGCCGCCCTGACCGCGCGCCACCATGCCCTTCAGCACGACGTGGCTCATGTTGAGCGGCCCGCGCAGGTTGACGGCGATGAGCTGATCCCACAGCTCGGGCGTGGTGTCGACGAAGTTGACGAAGCGGTCCCAGCCGGCATTGTTGACCAGGATGTCGGTCGGGCCGATCTCGCTCTCGAACGCCGCGATCGCCTTGCCGACGCCGGCATAGTCGGCGATGTCGACGTCGGAGACGAACGCGCGGGCGCCTGCCTTGCGCACCTCGTCGGCGACCCGATTTGCAGCTTCGGCGTTCTTGTCGAAGACGCCGACACTGGCGCCGTAGCCGGCGAAGCGCCGGCAGATGGCGCCGCCGATCGCGCCGCCGCCGCCGGTGACGATGACGTTCTTGCCTTGCAGTCCACGCATCGCGCGCTCCGTCAGATGGGCGAGTAGGGGTCGAACTTCGGCTTGCGCTTCTCGAGATGGGAGGCGAGCCCTTCCTTCACCTCGGGGCCGAGGAAGCCCAGCATCTCGAGCGCCGTCGAGGCGTCGAACGAGGGGCCCATCATGCGCAGCCAGTTGTTGAGCGCGTACTTGGTGAAGCGGATCGAGGTCTGGGCGCCCTCGGCGAGCTTGGTCGCGACCTCGATCCCCTTCGCCTCGAGCTCCGAATCCTCGACGCACAGCGAGACCAGCCCGATGCGCTCGGCTTCCTCGCCGTCGACCGCCTCGCACAGCAGCAGGTAGTACTTGGCCTTGGCCATGCCGCAGAGCAGCGGCCACACGATCACCGCGTGATCGCCCGCGGCGACGCCCAGCCTCGTATGGCCGTCGATGATCTTCGCCTTCTTCGACGCGATCGACACGTCGGCCAGGATGCCGGCGACCAGGCCTGCGCCGACCGCCGGCCCGCGCATCGTGCTGACGATCGGCTTGGAGCAGTTGATCACGTTGTAGACGATGTCGCGCGCTTCCTTCCACGTCCGCAGCAGCGCGTTGTAGTCCTTCATGTTCTTCTCGATGATGTCGAAATCGCCGCCGGCGGAGAACACCTTGCCGCCGGCGCCCTGGATGATCACGCAATTGACCGTGTCGTCGCCGTCGATGTCGCGCCA
>JALHMO010000186.1 GCA_022844015.1 Reyranella sp.
GCGGCCGAGTCGGGATCGGCACCAGCAGCGGCCCCGCGAGGGCGAGGCCCGCCGCGGCGCGCAATGCGGCGCGCCGCCCGAGGCGCCAGGATTTCCCAGCCATGCCGTCACCCCCCTCTGCGTCGATCGAACAGTAGCGCCAAATACTCGCGCAAGGCGACCACCGACCAGCTCAGCGAGGCCGGGCTCGGCGCCCAGTTCTCCCACCACGGCCGAGCCTCCGCCGGCAGGTGGAAATCGGTCGGGAACGCCGACGCCTTCAGTCCCAGGCGTTCCGCGATCGCCATCGAGCGGCGCATATGATAGGCCGACGTCACCAGAGCCACGCGCCCATCATTCACCATATCGCGCACACGCTCGATGTTCTGGATGGTGTTGAGTGATTTGTCTTCCGAGACGATCGCGCGATCCGGAACGCCGAGGTCCTTCAGGAAGCGACGCATGGCCTCGGCTTCGGTCGTCGCCGGCCCGCCGTTGTTGTCGGCCATGAAGCCACCGCCGCTGACGATGATGCGCGGCGCGACGCCGCGATGGAACAGTTGCGCGGCGTACCACATCCGGTCCGCACCATCGCCGAGGTCCGGTTGGAGGGTGAAGGGCGGCGCCGCCGGCGTGACCCCGCCGCCGAGGACAACGATCGCGTTGTAGCAGCATGTCTGCGTGGCGGCCTGGGCATGCGCTTCCTTCTCGAGCGACAGGATGAGCGCGTCGCAGACCGGCGGCCACGAAAGCGCGAGCGTCGGCAGAACGGCCGCCGCGGCTGCCGCCCAGGCAAGCCTGCGCCAGCGCATCAGGGCCAGGACGCCCGCGATGACCAGACCGACCGCCATGGACGCGGGCGGCAGGGCCCATTGGGCGAGGGCCTTCAGGACCAGGAATGTATCCATGCCGATCTGTCCGGAAGGCGGCTATACAGGGCTGAGACGAATCGGGCAAAGAGCTCGGCGGCCGTTTGGAGACCGCCTTTCGCCCGACAGAAGAAGGACCTCAGAAGAGGGACGCCGGGCAAAAGAAGAGCGGGCCCGACTTCCGCCGCGACCCGCCTGATCTCCATTCGGAGTGACTAGTCGATCAGATCGCTTCCTTGAGATCCTTCGCGACCCGGAAAGCGACCTTCTTGGACGCCTTGATCTTGATCGCCTCGCCCGTCGCAGGATTGCGGCCCATGCGCGCCGGACGCTGACGGACCTGAAGGATGCCGAGGCCCGTGATGCGGACCTTCGCGCCCTTCTTGAGGTGCTTGACGACCAGGCCCACGAATTCGTCGAGGGCGCCGGTGGCATCCTTCTTGGTCATGCCGGTCTTGTCAGCCAGTTCGGCCGCGACCTTGGAAAGCGGAATGGTCGTAACGGTGGTGGTTTTGGTTGCCATAGTGAGGGGTCCTTGCACTTTTTAGTTTCGCCAGTCTCTTCCTGACGCCCCAGGGCGGCGCTGGCGAGAAACAGGTTTATCCACGAATCGGCGGCCCGCAAGTCCCCAATGAACGAAAAATGTCGATATTTGGGGCTTTTTGGGCCATCTGGATCAACCATCCACAGATTGCAGAGAGCATTTGGCGTGTCGAGCCCCAGCCTGATCCCGACTTTCAGCACTGCCGTCAACACATGGCAGTGCGACGAGAACGACCATCTTAACGTTCAGTACTACACCGAGTTCGGTCACGAGGCGTCGGCCCAACTGATGGCCAGCCTGGGGCTCGGGCCGCGCGCACAGCGCCAGGCCGGGCTCCTGGTGGGTGTCGCGGATGATCACGTCCGCTACCTGCGCGAGTTCCGGATCATCGATCCGGTCGAGGTCCGCTCGGCCCCGGTCGAGGTCGGCGAGCGCCATCTGCTCGCCTATCACGAGATCCGCAACCCGGCCGACAACAGGATCGCGGCGACGCTCACACGGCGCATCGTGTGCGACAGGCCGTGGCCGGACGACTTCCGTGCGCAGGCGGAAGCGGCCCGCATGTCCCTGCCCGACACGGCGCGTCCGCGCAGCGTCGGCAAGCGTGCCCTGCCCGACCTTGCGCTGTCCGATGCCCCGCGCGTCGGGTTGATCGAGATCGGCCGCGCGTCGGTCACGCCCGCCGAATGCGACGAGCGCGGCGAGTTCCTGCCGCGCCATCAGTTCGGGCGCTATTCCGATGGCGCAGTGTTCCTGTGGAACCATCTCGGCTTCGATCGCGCCGCCATGCAGGATCGCCAGGAAGGCACCGTCGTGGTCGAGATGCTGAACCACTATCGGCAGGCGTTGCGGGCCGGAGACCTGCACGTCGTGATGAGCGGGCTCGCTTCGTTCACCGACAAGGTCCTGACCTTCACCCACTTCCTGTTCGAGGCCGAGACCGGCACGCTCGCTGCATGTGCCGAAGCGGTCGCCATGAAGTTCGATCAGAAAGCGCGCAAGATCATGACGTTCAGCGAAGAGGACCAGGCTCGACTCGGCAACCGCCAGCTGCGACTCGCCGCGTGAGGGCAAATTCCCGCACGCACGACTCACTGCTGGGAGCGCGCCAAGTATGGGCGCTAACTTTTCGATCCCCCTCCCCAGCTTCGCTGGGGAGGGGGATCGCATAGTCGGCGCCCGTGCGTGGCGCGCTCCCGGCACGCTCGTCGCTGGCCCGCAAGCACACTTTCACGCGAGGAGAATCGATGGACGAGAAGACTAGCCTTGCCGCCGGTATCGCCCGGCACCTGCAAGGCCTTGGCTACGACGAGAAGCGGCTGGCCGAGATCGCCACCGAGGTCGACATCCTGAACGGCGCGGTGCGCAAGGCCGCGGCCGCGCGCCTCACGTTCGACGACGAGCCGGCCGCCTTCGCCAGCCTGATGGCGCGGGAGGCCAAATGATCAACGAGGACCCCGCGCTCGGCGATCTCAGCGAGATCGGCGATGCCATCGGCGATCGCAAGCTGACGTCCGTCCAGGCGACCGAGGCCTGCCTGCACCGCATCGAGACCTGGCAGCCGCGCACCAATGCCTTCCTGCGGCTCGAGGCAGACAAGGCGCTCGCGCAGGCGCGGGCAATGGACAAGGAGCTCGCCGCCGGCAAGCGGCGCGGCCGTCTGCATGGCGTGCCGATGGCGCACAAGGACATGTACTACCGCACGGGCCAGCTCTCGACCGGCGGCAGCGAGATCCGGCGCCACTGGACGGCGCCGGTGACGGCGACCGTGCTCGAGCGTCTCGACGCGGCGGGCGTGGTCGAGCTGGGCTTCCTGAACATGGCGGAGTTCGCCGCCGGGCCGACCGGCCACAATGTCCATCACGGGCACTGCCGCAACCCATGGGACGGTGCGCGCGTCACCGGCGGCAGCTCGAGCGGCTCGGGCGCCTCGGTCGCCGCCCGCATGGTCTACGGCGCGCTCGGCTCCGATACCGGCGGCTCCATCCGCCTGCCAGCCTCCGCCTGCGGCGTCGTCGGCATGAAGGCGACCTACGGCCGCGTCAGCCGCGCCGGCGCGGTGGCCCGCTCGTGGAGCCTCGACCATGTCGGGCCGCTCACGCGGACAGTGCGCGACAATGCACGCATCCTCGGTGTCATCGCCGGCTATGATCCCGACGATTCGACGACCAGCGAGAAGGCTGTGCCCGACTACGAGGCCACGCTCGACGGCGGTGTGGCCGGGCTCCGGATCGGCGTGGCGCTTCCCGAGGCGCTGGTGCCGGTCGATGCGCAGGTTGGCGCCGCGGTGCAGGCAGCGACCGACGCGCTCGGCCGGCTCGGGGCCACCATCCTGCCGGCCCGCATGCCGGACTTCACCGACCTCTACCGCTCGGCCGAGGTGATGGTGAAATGCGAGGCCGCCGCCATGCACCGGCCGTGGATGGAAAGCGGTGCTCCCTATGCCAACCAGGTGCGGACCCGCATGGAGGCGGGCTTCTTCATCCCGGCCACGCAATACATCGATGCGCTGCGCCTGCGCGCCCACTTCGTCCGCGAGTTCCTCGACATCGCGATGGCGGACGTCGACGCCGTGGTCCTGCCGGCGATCCCCTTCCCCGTGCCCACGCTCGAGGAAACCGACGTCGAGAGCTCGGGCGGGCCGGCCACGCTCAGCATGGTGGCCCGCTTCACGGGATTGACGCGGCCGTTCAACACGCTCGGCGTGCCGGCGCTCTCGCTGCCCTGCGGCTTCGATGCCAACGGCATGCCGATCGGCCTGCAGCTGGTCGGCCGCCCGTTCGACGAGGCGCTGCTTTACCGCATCGGGCACGCCTACCAGGGCGCAACCGATCACCATCGGCGGGTGCCGCTGTAGAGGGCTGCAATTCATGTTCTTTTGGACTGCGAGCGTCCCGCTCGCTCATGAGTTCGACCGAGCGGGACGCTCGCGGTCCGGAAGAGCATGAAGGTCGCTCGTCACGCATTCGGCACTTCGAGAAGCAGATGAGGGCAACCAGCCCAGACAAGGCAGCGACGTCGACGCGCCTTCCTCGTGATGGAGGCCGGCCTATTCGATCTTCGGGTGTCAGGCGAACCTACCGCCTTACCTCCAGGTTCACCGTCACGCTCTTGCGCTGGGTGAAGCTGTCGAGCATGCCCTCGAGCGAGAACTCGCGGCCGATGCCGCTCTGCTTGAAGCCGCCGTAGGACATGCCCGGCACCTGGCCGAGGCCCTGGTTGACCTGCACCCAGCCCGATTCGATGGCGTGCGCGGCCTTGAGCCCGGCGCCGATATCGTGAGTCCAGACATAGGCCGCGAGCCCGTAATGGCTGTCGTTGGCCATGCGGATCGCCTCGGCCTCGTCGCTCCACCGGATCGCCACCAGCACCGGACCGAAGATCTCCTCGCGCGCCAGACGCCAGTCGTTGGAGCGGTCGGCGAACACCGTCGGAAGCGCGAAGTAGCCTTCGCTCAGCGGGCCGGTCTTGGGCGGCAGGCCGCCGAACACCAGCCTGGCGTCCGAGCGCTTCAGGCCTTCGTCGACGTACTTGCAGACCTTGGTGAACTGCTTGTCGTTGATGATCGTGCCGATGTCGGTCGCCTCGTCGAGCGGATCGCCGAGCCTGAGCGCCGTCGTCTTCTTCTCGAGCTTGCCGAGGAAGGAATCGAAGATGTCCTCGTGCAGGAACAGGCGCGAGCCGGCGGTGCAGCTCTGGCTCTGCCGGGTGAAGCGCATGGCGGCGATGATGCCGTCGACCGCCCAATCCTCGTCGGCGTCGGGATAGACGATCGAGGGACTCTTGCCGCCGAGCTCGAGCGAGACGGGCACGATGCGCTCCGCTGCCGCGCGCATGATCACCTTGCCGACCTCGGTCGAGCCGGTGAAGGAGAGCTTGGCGACACCGGGATGGTTGGCGAGCGGCCCGCCGCATTCCTCGCCGTAGCCGGTCAGCACGTTCAGCACGCCGGGCGGCAGGAACTCCTGGCAGATCTCGGCCATCAGCAGGACGCCGAGCGGCGCGTCCTCGGCCGCCTTCATGACCATGACATTGCCAGCGCACAGCGCGGGCGCGATCTTGAGCGCCGCCAGCATCACCGGCGCGTTCCACGGGATGATGGCACCGACAACGCCGAGCGGCTCGCGCCGCGTGTAGGACAGCACGTGCTCGCCGAGCGGCAGGGTCTCACCCTTCAGCTCGCTCGCGAGGCCGCCGAAGTAGCGGAAGATGTCGGCCGTCATGTTGGCCTCGCCGCGCGCCTGGGTGCGCAGCGCATTGCCGGTCTCGAGCGCAATGGTGCGCGCGATCTCCTCGGTGCGCACCTGCAGCGCCTCGGCGATCCTGAGCAGGGTCTTGCCGCGCTCGCGCGGCACCACCTTGCGCCACTGAGCATAGGCCTTGCCCGCGGCGGCGACAGCGCGATCGACATCGGCAGCGCCGGCCCGCGGCACCTCGCCGACCGGCTTGCGCTTGGCCGGATTCTCGACGGTGATGCGCCCGCCGGAGGCGCTGTCGACCCACTTGCCGTCGATCAGCATGCCCTTGGACGGAAGCATCGTGGCGGCGGGCTTGGCCTCGGCGGCGGTCGACATGGGGCTTCTCCTCCGGTTACGAGAAAAACGGCGCGGAGTTTGGTCCCCATGTCGTGCAGCGACAAGGTCTACGCCGCCGCAGCCAGCGGCATGGCCAGCGCCTCTTCCGCAGCGAGCGTGCGGGCAACGGCGTGAACCGTCGCGGCGATGCGCACCGCCGCCTGGATCTGCTCGGCCGACAGCCCGTGGTCGCGGCAAACCTTCTCGTGCGCCTCGAGGCACATGCCGCAGCCGTTGATCGCCGAGACGACCAGCGACCACAGCTCGAAATCGACCTTGTCGACGCCGGGCCTGGCCATCGCCGACATGCGCAGCTTGGCCGGCAAGGTCTTGTAGTCGGCTGCGTGCACGAGGTGCACGAAGCGATAGTAGATGTTGTTCATCGCCATCAGCGACGCCGCGATCCTGGCGGCGTTCAGCGCCTCGGGCAACAGCTCGGCGGCGAAGGCGTCGACCACGGCCTGCGTGGTCGGCGCATGATTGGCGGCGAGAGCGGCCGCGACGAAGCTGCCGGCTTTCTGCTGCGGGCTCAGCAGCTGCTCGGCGGCCAGGCTCGACAGGTTGAGCTTGAGGTCGCGCGCATAGTCCGGCAGCCGGTCCTTCAGGACGTCGATCGACATGGGTGCCTCCTCACGCGGCCTTGAGGACCTCGTCGCCCTTCTGCCAGTTGCAGGGGCAGAGCTCGTCGGTCTGCAGCGCATCGAGCACGCGCAGCACTTCCTGCGGATTGCGGCCGACCGACAGGTCGTTCACCGAGACGAAGCGGATGATGCCCTCCGGATCGACGAGGAAGGTGGCGCGCAGGCAGACGCCCTCGCCCTTGTCGAGGATGCCGAGCGACTGCGACAGCTCGCGCTTGAGGTCGGCCAGCATCGGGAACGGCAGCGCCTTGAGGTCGGCGTGGTTCTGACGCCACGCCAGATGCACGAATTCCGAATCGGTCGAGACGCCGTAAAGCACCGCATCGCGCTCGGCGAAGTCCCGGTTGAGCTTGCCGAAGGCAGCGATCTCGGTCGGGCAGACGAAGGTGAAATCCTTCGGCCAGAAGAACACGACCTTCCACTTGCCGGCGTCGCTCTCGTCGGTGAGCTGCTTGAACGCGCTCTTGGGGTCGATGCTCACCACTGCCTTGAGATCGAAGGCGGGAAACTTGTCACCGATGGTCAACATGAAACGCTCCATGATCAGATTAGAACGCTTCCAATATGCTGCATTTGCTCACAATTGCAAGTCAGTCGCAGAATTAATTCAAGTTATGAGATTCGATGTTAATTATCAATAGCTTGTGCCAAGGCGCCCGGCCTCGGGCGTGCGCCGATGCATGCACGCCCAGGCGGCGAGGCCTCCGGCGCGGTTGACTCAGGTCGACCGGCGGCGCGCCAGAAGCGGCCCATAGACGACGACGAAGCCGCCGAATGCCAGCACCCACGCGCCAGCAGAGAGGTGCAGCATCGGCTCGCGCAGGACATCGAACGCGGCCAGGAGGCGGGCCAGCGCGGCGACAAGCGCTGCACCATAGATCGCTTGGATGGACGGCATGGCAGTGAGCGCCCGCCCCGCGTGCCCGAGGCTCGCGCGCGTCATGACCGCGAGCGTCATCAGCGCGATGGCGCCGGCCGTGAAGCCGTGCACGGCTCCCGTCGGCGCAACCATGCCGGGGGCAAGGATGCCGAGCGCGAGCAGACCGAACCCTGCCGGCACGAAGGCATAGGCGACATGCAGGACGAGCACGAGCGGCTCCGCCGCGGTGCGCTCGCCGGCCCAGCGCGCGAGGCGCAGCAGGTTCATCGCCATCGCCGCGAGCGCCAACAGCGCCGTCGCCCGGGCCGCCGGCAAGGCGATCCAGAGCGCGAGCGCTGCGCCGCCCACGGCCATCGCGGCGACGTCCGCGCCATCGAACGGAGCAGGCAGCCGCCCCGCCTCCCGGCGGACCAGCCAGTTGCGGGTGAAGCTCGGGATGATGCGGCCGCCGATCAGCATGATGAGCAGGATCGTCGCGCCGATGCCCAGGCGCGTCCCGTAGCCGGCGCCCGTGCCCTCCATCGCCTCGACGTGGAACAGGACGTTGCCGGCCAGCAGCAGCCCGACGCCGGCCAGGACCTTGAGGTTGCGCGTGTTGCCGCCGGCAACGATCTCGCGCGCGATCACGGCTCCCAGTGCCAGGAGGAAGGCGACGTCGATGACGCCGGCCGCGGCGGCGCCGATCCATGCCGAGGTCGCGATCGCCGCGCGGCCGGCCAGCCAGCCGGCGAACAGCCAGGCAAGCGGCGCGCCGATCACCGGCAGGCGCCCGGTCCAGTTGGGCACGGCCGTCAGCAGGAATCCGGCGACCACGGCGGGGACGTAGCCGTAGACGAGCTCGTGAACGTGCCAGTCGATCGGCGTCATCGCCGTCGGCAGGGCGAGATGCCCGGTCAGCATCGGCAGCCAAAGCGCGACGGCCAGCGCCGCCCACGCGGCGCCGAACAGGAAGAACGGGCGGAAGCCGTAGCTGAAGAGCACTGGCCCCCGATAGGAGCGGATCTGCCCGGCGGTCGTCGTCATGGTTGGATACCCACTTGCTCGAAAGAGCAAAGCAGGTTTTAAGTGGTACCTGAAATACCTATTTACGGGGAGCGACCATGCGTCTCACCGCCTTCACCGACTACGGCCTGAGAGCCCTGCTGCGTCTCGCCGGCGAGCCCGACCGCCTGTTCACGACGGACGAGATCGCGCGCGAGTTCGCCATCTCGCGCCATCACCTGGTCAAGGTGATCCGTGACCTCGCCGATGCCGGGTTCGTCTCGACCGTGCGGGGAGCGGGAGGCGGCTTCCGTCTGGCGCGCCCCGCCGACGAGATATCCTTGGGTGCCGTCGTGCGGCAGCTCGAGTCCCGCCATGCTTTGGTCGAGTGCTTCCGTGACGATGGCGGCGCCTGCGTGCTGACACCGAGCTGCCGGCTGAAAGGCCGGTTCGCGGCGGCGGCCGAGGCGTTCCTGGCCGAGCTCGACAAGACGAGCCTCGCCGAGTGCGCCTATCGGCCGCCGTCTCGGCGCCGCGCCGCATCGCAGGCTCTTGCGGCCTGACGAGGGCCCGCCTTCAGCTCGCTCCGGCACGTCGCCCGCAATGCGCTCCCTGTGGTTCGTGATCGGCCTCGCCGCAACGGCGTGCGGCATTGCCGGCGCCGTTCTGCCGTTGCTGCCGGCGACGCCATTCCTCCTGCTGGCCACCTTCGCCTTCGCGCGCTCCTCGCCGCGCCTGCACGATTGGCTGGTGACCCATCCCACGCTCGGCCCGCCGATCGAGAACTGGCGTGCCCATGGTGCCATCGCCACGCGAGTCAAGACTTTGGCTGTCATCGTCATGGCGATCACGCTCGCGGCGAGCGTACTCGGCGGGCTGGACGGCTGGATCATCCTGCTGCAGGCAGGCGTGATGGCGCTCGCGGCGGCCTTCATCCTCACGCGGCCGAGCGGGCCCGACTGACGGAACGGTGCCTGGCGGGGCGCTAGCCGCTCCCTCTCCTCGCCCGGGCGCGTTTGCGCTTCGCCGTCAGCTCGCCGTACTTCATGCCCTCGAGCTTGATGCCGTCGGGATCGAGGAAGAACACGGCATAGTAGTCCTCGTAGTACTCGCCGGCCGGATCGACGATGCGCACGCCCTCCCCCTCGAGGAAGGCCTGCAGGGCATCGACGTCGCGGCGGCTGCGCAGCTGAAAGGCATAATGGTGCAGGCCCACGTCGCCGATCCGGTAAGCCTTGCGGCCTTCGGCCGGCGCGATCCAGTAGCGCGTCCGGCCGTTGGTCCAGCCGATCGTCTGCGGATACTCGTCGGAGATCTCGAAGCCCAGGAACTCGAACAGCCGGCCGTAGAAGGCCTTCGATCTCTCGTAATCCGAGACGCGGATCGAGATGTGATCGATGCCGGCGACGCGGGATGGCCGACGCGTCCGCCGGGCCGGCTGGGAACGGGCCATGCAAGTCTCCTCGATCGGCGATTCCTGTGGTCGAAACGACCGTGATGTCGGATTGTTTCCCGGTCGAGGCGGATCGACAAGTCGGGGGACGCTGTCATGGGTTCGATGTCGAGCTTGCTCGGGGTGCTGGCGCTGGCCGCCGGCTCCTGCATTGCGATCGATGCGGTGAGGGGCGACGCTTTCGCCGGGACGATAGAGGAGCTGCGCGCCAGCAAGACGTTGCGCCTCGCCTGCGCTGAGCCACATCTATCGCTTCGGCGAGATCACCGGCATCTTCAAGCTGGCCTTCGGGCCGCTCACCACGCCGAGCCCGATCCTCGCGACGATGTATCAGACGTCGGGACTGCCGGATTGAAGAGCGGGGTCCAAACGCATTAACCTCGACGGCAATCCAAGCAATGTCCTCATCCTGAGGAGGCCGAGCAGCGGCCGTCTCGAAGGATGGGCCGCACAGGAAATCGCTGAACAAGCCGATCCGCAACACCCGTGGTGTAGCCCACTCTTCGAGACGCGACCCTTCGGGTCGCTCCTCAGGATGAGGTCCCTTTGTAAGTCAGCGCCCAAGGAGCAAGGCCCGTCACCGGCCCTGGAGTTTACATGCGTCTTTCCGTTCTCGATCAGTCCATCGCCGTTGCCGGCCGCCCGCACGACCAGTCGATCCGCAACACCGTCGCCCTGGCCCGCCACTGCGAGGCCTTGGGCTACGAGCGCTTCTGGGTGTCGGAGCACCACAATCATCCGACCATCGTCGGCACTGCGCCGGAGATCGTGATCGCCGCGATCGCCGCCACCACCGAGCGCATCCGGATCGGCAGCGCCGGCATCATGTTGCCGCACTACGCGCCGTTCAAGGTGGCCGAGGTGTTCCGCGTGCTCGACGCCCTCGCGCCCGGACGAATCGATCTCGGGCTCGGCCGCGCCCCGGGTTCCGACGGACGCACCGCCTTCGCCCTCAACCCGGCCGCCAACGAGCGGCCCGAGCATTTTCCCTCCGACGTGCGCGACCTGATCGCCTGGGTGCACGGCGAGCCGCTGATCGAGCGCCACCCCTTCGCCGCCGTGAAGGCGTTCCCGCTGACCGCGACGGCACCGGAAATCTGGATCCTGGGCAGCTCCGACTACGGCGCGCAGGTCGCCGCCCTGTTCGGCCTGCCCTACTGCTACGCCTGGTTCTTCAGTGACGGCGCCGGCGGCGAGCGCGCCATCGATATCTACAGGCGCACCTATCGGCCGAGCGTCCGCCATCCCGAGCCGCGTTCCGGCCTCTGCGTCTGGGCGCTGGCCGCAGAGACCATGGAGGAGGCGCAGTACCACTTCACGTCACGCGCGCTCTCCCGCATGAACCGCGACCGCGGCATCCTCGTGCCGCTCGATGACCCCGACACCGCCGCCGAGGCGCTGAAAGCCTACGACCAGGGCCGGGTCGAGCGCTTTCGCCGCGACTCATTCGTCGGCACGGGCCCCGACGTCGCGGCGCGCATCGAAGAGCTGAAGAACCAGGTCGGCGTCGACGAGATGGCGGTCGTCACCTGGACGCACGACGAGGAGGTGCGGCGGGCGAGCTACACGCACCTCGCCCGCGCCATGGGGTTTGCACCGGGATCAACCTAGCCCGCGTAGGCGGCCCTATGCCGCTGCACGTACGGGATATGCGGCCGCTTCAGCGGATCCTTGGGAAGGTGAATGAGCTCGAGCTGCCCCTCAAAGAGCGATCGGAGCTCGCTTGGCACCTTGTTGTGGGAGACCAGCAGGCCGTAGTCGTCAGTCAGAGAAATGAGGTGACGATCGAATAGCCAATGTACGGTGGCAGAAAGCGCAATCCCATTCTGGACAACATCGGGTCCGCCCTCGCCAACAGGCCAAATATGCGCTGCCTGAACTTCGGCCTTGCCTCCACCGTTCACAAGCTTGAGACGCGTCACAGCACACGTGCTCTCGTAAGCATCAATTACGTTCCTTCGAAAGCTTGCCTCACGAATCTTGCGATTGACGAGCATCTCTACGATGCGCCTTTCCTGTTCGCCATGGGGTGCCGTGATCAGCGTCATCGTATCCTGATCGACGTAAGAGCCATCCAGCTCCAACCGGATTGCATTGTTGGGATCGAGCGTACTTGTCAGCCCGGCGAGGACGATGTCTGCAAACTCGTCGTCAGAGATCAAACGAACGGACTTGCCTTGGAGTCTTGCTCCCAGCAGCGAAGGCTTCTCGACGAAGGACAACAGCTTCTCGTAGAACCCGGACTCACGACGAAGCGGCACGACGACATCGAAAGGCAAAAAGCCGCTCACCCTCGCATACGAGAAGCCAAGCGAATCCGGCGCCGGCTCGATGCGATCCAATTTCGCTGCGGCCACATAACCAGAGCGTCCGCCGGAACGACGCGGCTCCCGGTAGATGATCCAATCCCCAACCGCCTCCTTCGCGATTGCGAGGTAGCGATTGGGGAAGTGGTACTGCCGAATGATGTCGTCGTCGTATCCCGACTCGGCCCTGGTATCGAAGATTGCCTTCACCACCAGGGGTGTTCACATTCTCAGCGCGCCTCGGTCCAGCTCTCCGAGAAGGCGAGCGCCGAGGTGCTGAATGGCCGGCCCTCGCGCTGGCGGGCCCACGACTTGCCGCGCGCCTGCTGGCCATTCATCGTGAACCGCGTGCCGAGCGCCGGCACCAGCACGGTGCAAACGCCGTATTGCCGCGGGTTGGGCTGCTGGTTCGGCTCGGTGTGGATCAGCAGGCCTTCGCCGATGTCGTACCAGGTGAGCGCGATCTCGCCGTCGTGCGTCTCGACGTGCTCGGTCCAGAAATAGCGCGGATCGCCCGACTTCGAGAAAGCCGCGTCGTGCACCGGGATGGTGAGGTCCTTGAGCTCGGCATTGAGCATGCCCTGCACGGTCTGCTGCAGCCAGCGCGCCATGGCGATGTTGTCGGAATAGATGCGCCAGCCGCCGTGCGTGAGCTCGCTCTTGACGTAGAGCACGTGCCCCGGGCCGGCCGGGCAGAACAGGATCCGCCAGAAGCTGGCGTCGGTCGAGTTGGGATCGCCGTCCTTCTCGCTGAGGCGAATGAACGGATTCTCGCCCGTCAGGATCAGGCGATGCGGGTCTAACACGGCCATCTTAACTCCTCCCCTGCCGGAACCGGCCACCCGGTGCGGCGTTCAAGCGGATTGCAGGTGAATCCTAGCAGGAGCGGGAGAATGGGCGAACTCTTTCATCGTGCCCTCGTCGCCTTGGCGACGGGAGTGGCCGGAGCCACCCTCGCCTGGTCGAGCGTTGCCCTGGCCCAGGGCGAGCCGCCCGCGCGGGTCGCCCGGCTCGCCTTCACCAGCGGCGCCGTGTCGTTTCATGACGATGCGGAGAGCGCCTGGACGCCGGCAGTCGTCAACACGCCGCTCACCTCGGGGGACGCGATCTGGACCGAGCTCGACGCGCGCGGCGAGATCTCGCTCGCCGGCACGCGCATTCGCATGGAGGGCGCCAGCGAGCTCGACATGCTCGCCCTCGACGACACACAGACGCGCCTGCGCCTCTCGCAGGGCCGCATCGACATCAGGACCTTTTCGCTCGATGCCAGCCAGCCTTATCAGGTCGTGACGCCGCGCGGCACGATCACGCTCCTCCAGCAGGGCGACTACTATATCGAGGCGGGCTCGCTCGAAGATCCGACGCGGCTCGGCGTGCGCAGCGGCGCCGCCCAGATCGAGGCGCCGGGCGGACAGGTGCTGGCCGTGCGGCCCGGCGAGGTCGGCGAGGTGGTGGGCGACGCCGCCATGCCGCACTTGCGGACGGTCAGCGCGCCGCCGCCGGCGCCGCCCGCCTTCTGGGCCAATCGCGACCGCCGGATCGTGTACGACCAGCCGCCGCAGTACATGCCCGCCGGCGTCACCGGCTACGAGGACCTGGGCGCCCACGGCACCTGGGTGAACGACAGCAGCTATGGAATGGTCTGGATGCCGCGCGCCGTGCCGCCCGGCTGGGCGCCGTATCGGACCGGCCACTGGACCTATCGGCAGCCGTGGGGCTGGACCTGGATCGACGACCAGCCCTGGGGCTTCGCACCGTATCACTACGGCCGCTGGGCCAACCGCAACAATCGCTGGATGTGGGTGCCGCCGCAGCGCGATACGCGGCCGGTCTACGCGCCGGCCCTGGTAGCCTTCGTCGGCGGCGTCGAGCTGGCGGTCACCCTGGCCGATCGCCGCAACGCCCCGGTCGGCTGGCCGCCTTCGTCCGCTCGCAGCCGGTGTCGCGCGCGGCGCTGCGCGTCGCTCCGGACCGAGTGGCGACAGTCCCGGTGGTACCTGTCGCCGCGCCGCCTGCACCGACTCTCTCCGTCACCCGCCCTGCCGGTGCGGCGCCGTCAGTGACGCCGGCACCGGGCACGGCGACGCCGCCAGCCACCACGGCCCCCGCCGATCCGCGGGCACAGGCTCGAGCGCGAGCCGCCGCCGATATCGCCGTGACCAGAACCACCGTCGCCGACATGCCGGCGCTCGCCAGGCCCACAGCGCCCGAGAGGCGCGCCGCCCCCGGTCCGAAGAACCCCGCGGCGCGGCCGGCCACGGCACCCGGCACTCCGGCGGGCTCGAACGACAGGCCGGACGTGCCGACGCTCGTGCCGCGTCAAGGCGCCGAGCCGCCGCCTCTGCAGGGAGCCGTCACGCCGCTGCCGCCACAGACCGGTCGGCCGAGCGAGCAGCCAGGGCGTCCCGACGACACGCGTCCCGCTACGGCTCCGCCACAGACTCCGCCTGCCAATGCGCCGCCCAAGCCCGGCGAACCGCCTCAGCCGCAGGCAGCTCCAGAGCAACCGCAGCCCGCGCCTCGGACTGCCAGGCCGGCCGAGCCGCAGCGCCCGCAAGC